>CAJCHX010000224.1 GCA_903970215.1 Acidobacteriaceae bacterium | reverse complement strand
GCTGACCGCCGGCGACCCGGTCTCCCCAGACACCAGGCAGAGCTGGCAAGGACTAACCACCTGAACCGTCGCGAGGCAAACACGTCTCGTCCGTCTCAGCGCTCGATGGATGCGAGCGTCAGGCCTGCAACGCGTGATCTGTCTGAGCCCCGGGTACAAAGGCGCCATGAGTCCTAGAACTCGCATCAGAGCTGCTCAGGCCCTCATTCCGATCGCCTTCGTGATCGGGATTGTCAGCGTGCTCCTCGGCCTCTGGTGGACAGTGATCGCAATGGCTCTGCTGATCGTTGGTCAGGTGATCAACATCCGCTCAAATCAGCGCCGCCTCCGCTGACTGCCCATGTCCTGGCGCGAGCGGTTGCGTCGCCAAGCGCGCGTCCGGGTCAGGAGCAGTCAGGTCGCCAACGCAGAAGCGCGAACCGAGGCGCTGAACGCCTGCAGCGTTTCATGCTCACAAGAGTGAGGAAGCCGGCGGCGAAGTGGTGGCGCCCGGGGCAGTCACGCCTTGGCTGGGGAGGTATCGGCGCGCGAGATCTGCCAGCGCAGCCCGGGGCCGAACTCCAGTGCGAGTCCGTCGGGGGTGATCAGCTCCCAGTTGGGAGGATCGTCGCTGGCCTCGCGGGGCGCGGGAGCCACAACAAGCGTCGCGCCGGCTGAAAGCGTGAGCCGCAGCTCGCCGGTGGCCGAGTCGATGGCGGCATCCTCGATGGATTTGTGCAGCAACTCGCTGGGATCGACCGGGAAGAACTCCGCGTCCTGTGTGGCCAGTCGCCAGGCCCCGCCGACTGAATCACGAACCTCGAGATGCAGCACGTCGGGGTAGCCCAACCGCGCACCGATGATCAAGCCGCGCATTGCGCGCAGCACGTTGGCGGGAGAGGCATCCAGAGCGACAGCGCTAGCCATTGGTCGTCTTCCATTCTCGCAGCCAGGCGACTAGCTCCTCGAACGTCATGTGCTCGTGCGCGCCAGAGGACTGCTTGTCGGCGTGCAGCGCCTCACTGGCGTCATAACGCTCACGGGCCGACAGGCCAACCTCCCGGCATGCCTGTCGAAACTGCTTGAGATCCCGCTTGCGAGCCACGGCCGGAGCGCGAGTCTAGGCCGCGGCCCGGTCGAGAAGCCCTCGGTGACCAAGGACAGGGGGCGTACCAAAATTGTCAGGCTCCGCTCCACGGGCCACGCGGGTGATCGCTTTCAGAGTCACACCGGACCGACCCTTTCAACGGCAAGCACTCGCCCGCGCGGCGTCTGCCGGGCGAGCGCTTCGCCGCGACAGCGCTCGTCCGCGATGAAGCCGCCGGACGATCGATCCGCCGCGGTGGGGATCGGGACCACCTACCGTCCGCATTGAATGAGCCGGTGTCGCAGATCTGGGGAGTCGGTTTACCGCGTTTAGCAGTCACGTGGCGTGCGGGCTCATTCGCGGGTGTGGTGGTGTTCGGGGACGAAGAGGACGACTCGCCTCAATGATCTGGCTTGGCTGGTCACCAGTCGGCGACGACATGCAGCGGTGCCGTCCGGTGATGTTTGCGGTACGCCGCGTCGAGCGTGGCGATTGAGCGCGGCAGTGATTGCGTCGGTCTCACGGCTGTCCAGCGCAGCGTGAGCCGGCCGCGGTCGCTGTGGAGGATGACCGACCCGGTGACCTGCCGCCCGGCGGGAGTGTCGGCGTGGCATACCCAGTAGGGCAATGACCAGACGAGCGGCTCATGGCGGCTGGCGCGACGACGCAGCGCCCAGCTCAATGTCGCGCCGCTGGCAGTTGTCTTGAGCCTGAGGCTGACCGGGCCGGCGCCGGTCGCTGCGCCGGTCACCACGATCGAGCGTCCGGGGCGCAGCCAGGCCGGGCTGACGCCAGTGAGCAGCTGGATCTGGGTGCCGGTGTCGTCGACGAGCAGGTTGTGCAGCAGGCTGACGTATTGCGCGGCGAAGGTCCCGTGCGGCGCGAGATCGGTGCCGGTCGCGCGTCCTGTGTAGCCGGCCGGGCCGAGCTCCCAGCCGCCACCGGACGCGGTGGTGTGGTCGGCCTCGGCGTAGAGGCCCGCGACCGCCTGCGCGATCTCAGGGCCGCCGCGTTCGAGTTCGGTCTCGAAGATCGGAAAGCCGAGGTAGCCGTGCATCAGCCGCGGTCCGAGCTCGTAGATCGGCAGGTCCTGCAGACAGTGTTGCCGTTCCCAGGCCAGGGTGTCTGTCACCGCGCGACTGTTGGGCGAGAGGATTGGCAACGGATAGGCGAGCTGGTAGTTGCCCCAGTCATAGCCGCCAGCTTGGTCGACTGAGGGGGTGATGTGGCCGTGGACACGTAGATCGGCCGCAAGCGCGCGGTCAAGGCTGCCTTCGAAGCGCTGGTCGGTCATGGTCCAGGCAGACACAAGGTCCGACCGGCCGGCGATACGAGCAAGGGTGATCGCCGACCGCAGACCGACCGCCGCCCACAGGTTGTCGCCGGTGATGCGGCCGCCGGACGCAAACTCGTCGTCGAAGTTCGTCGATGGCGGCAGCACACCCAGGGCGTCGGCGTCGGACACCGAGGCGATCCAGTCGACGGCCGCGGTCACGTTCGGGATCTGCGAGCGGGCGAACGCGCCGCTGCCGGTCAGGGTGGCGTGCTGGGCCAGTTCCCAGAGGGCCTGCCCCACCCCGTCCTGTTCGCCGGAACGGGAGATGTACTCACCGTCGGCCTGTTGCCACTGCGGCAGGAACCCGAGGTTCTGCGCCGCGATCCGGTGCAGCCCGGCCTGATCGAGGGCCACGTCCATGATCGCGCTGTCGCGCAGCCAAAACGCCTGATACTGGAACTTGTTCACCGCCTGTACCCAGCCGTTCGGGGAGTCGTAGCGCGAGCCCAGGATCTCGGTGATGCTCTCGCGATAGATGGCGTCGATACGGCCTTCGGGGAGCTGGATGCTCATCAGGCCGGCCTCGCGGTCACGCCACGCGGCCGCAAAGCGTCCGGCGGCCCGCGCGAGGGGCAGTCGGTCAAAACGGGCATCGGCAACCGAGCTCGCGGCCGGTGGGTCCAGCGGGATCTGCCAGGTCCATTCGCGACCGGCTCCGGGCGCGAGCGTGGCCGCGAACACGCGGTCGGCGTGCGGCGTCGTCGCTCCGTCACCCGCCGGCGCGGGCAGGGACCGTGCCGACGCGGCGGGACCGCGCGCCAGCAGCAGGCCGTCGCGGTCGACGTCACGGCCGACCTCGGTGTAGTCCCACGTCGCGTTAAAGA
>CAJCHX010000223.1 GCA_903970215.1 Acidobacteriaceae bacterium | reverse complement strand
GCGGCGGCGCTCGAGGCGGAGGTCGCCGCCTATATCGACGCGCACACCGGCGAGGTCGACGCCGCCGGCCGGAGGCTGGTGGTCCGCAACGGGTATCACAACGAGCGGGAGATCACGACCGCCGCTGGTGCGGTGCCGGTCCGTGTGCCGCGGGTCGACGACAAGCGGGTCGATCCGGGCTCGGGTGCCCGGCAGCGGTTCTCCTCCGCGATCCTGCCCGCGTGGGCGCGTAAGAGCCCGCAGGTCGCCGAGGTGCTGCCGTTGCTGTATCTGCACGGCCTGTCCAGCAGCGACTTCACGCCGGCGCTGACACAGTTCCTGGGTTCGTCGGCCGGCCTGTCACCGGCGACGATCACGAGGATGACCGAGCAGTGGCGCGGCGAGGCCACCGCGTTCGCGAGCCGGGATCTTCGCGCGGTGGACTACGTGTACGTGTGGGTCGACGGGATCCACCTGAAAGTCCGGTTGGAGCAGGACAAGGTGTGCCTGCTGGTGATGATCGGCGTGCGGGCGGACGGCCGCACGGAGTTGATCGCCCTCGCCGACGGGTTCCGGGAGGACGCGCAATCGTGGGCGGATCTGCTGCGTGACTGCAGACGCCGCGGGATGCGTGCCCCGGTGCTGGCGGCCGGGGACGGAGCGTTGGGGTTCTGGAAGGCGGTGCGGGAGGTGTTCCCGCAGACGCGGGAGCAGCGTTGCTGGTTTCATAAGATCGCGAATGTTCTTGCCGCGTTGCCGAAGTCGGTGCATCCGTCGGCGAAGCGGGCCCTGGCGGAGATCTACCAGGCCGAGGATCGCGAGCACGCCGAGACGGCGGCGCGGGCGTTCGCTACGGAGTTCGGGGTGAAGTGGCCGAAGGCGGCCGCGAAGATCACCGACGACCTGGATGTGCTGCTGGCGTTCTACGACTATCCGGCGGAGCACTGGATCCATCTACGCACTACGAATCCGATCGAGTCGACTTTCGCCACGGTCCGGCTTCGGCAGCGGGTCACCAAGGGCCCGGGTTCGCGCGCTGCGGGGATCGCGATGGCGTTCAAGCTGATCGAGTCCGCGCAAGCACGGTGGCGGGCGGTGAACGCACCGCACCTGGTCGCCCTCGTGCGGGCCGGTGCCCGCTTCGACAAGGGCGTCCTCGTCGAACGCTCCGACGAACACGAACCCGACGAATCAGGAGGTGACGCGCACGCCGCATGACACGCCCATCCACAGGTCTTGACTATTCCTCCGGCGACGACCCGGCAGGCGCAGTACCGCCCGGTCGGGCTGCGGGCGCTGCCATGTCGAGGTCTTCCGGATGATGTGCGTGAGAACCTTCGTCCTTGGAGGACCTCGACCCTCATTCCGGCACCTACGCGCCCTGCACCTTCATCTGTGATGAGCCCGATTGCCAGGTGACCAGGACGTCCCAGAAACAGGTAGTCGACTACCTGTTCGGTTGCACGGCCATTGACCTATGTTTCTGGTGAACGTCAGAATGCTTCGGCGGATGCCGCGAAAAACGACTGGAGCTTTAAAAGAGACTAAGGGATAGGACCTATCCGACCTGCCGCCGAGGCCTGGTTTCGGTCCTCGCAGTCAACTGAAAGCCGCCGAACTACGTGAGGGCACAGCCAGGGCCGTGTACGGGCGGCGGAGTCGAGAAACACAAGGAAGTAAAGGAAGTCATGGATATCAAATCACTGATCGTGAACGGCATCGTGTTCGTTTGCGGCGCGGTAGTTGTCACTATGATGGGAGCTGGCCAAGCGGAAGCGTTCCAGGTTCCTCATCCTAGGCCCGTCGCATGCGCGCATTCAGAGTTGTGTGCCCCCTTCTGCAAAGATGCCTCCGGGGGTTACGAGAGAGAAGTTTGGGTCCCGGCTACATGGAATCCTCCGGCGGGCCTTTTCAAGGGGTATTGGAGCCCGGCCGGGTGGGTGTGTCCGAACCCTTGGTACCCACCTATTCAGTAGGGTACATTGGCAAATGTTCGCCAACACGAACGGCTTCGGGCGTCCGGCGCTCTTGGCCGTACGTGATTGGAATACTCCCTTTGGGCGGTGCTCGCCGTACGCCCCATGAATGGCCTCTGCAGTGTGTCCGAAGTCAGCAGACCGGCGCCCTGCGGGCGCATCGTGGTGCGCGAAGATTCGGTGTTGCTCAGCTGTTGTGGCCGGGCCCGGAGCGGGGTGACGATGGTGGGGTTCGTCGTGGTCGACCCCGAATTGACCTTGGTGCCTGTGAGCCTGTAAGTCAGCATGGTGGTGGGGGCTTCCACGGGAACCGTGGATTGGTGCCTTTGAGCCCGTGCGTCAGACTTCCGACTCTCCTGCCCTCCCACGACGGACACCCTCATCAGCGGACCGTGATCGAAGGGAGCGGTGCGATGGAAGTGCTACACGCCCGGTGCGCGGGACTGGACATCTCGAAGAAGGACGCCAAGGTATGCGTCCGGATCGCCGGCGCCGGCCGCCGCAAGACCAGCGAGACGGTCACCACGTTCGGGGCGACCACCCGCCAGATTCTCACGCTGCGTGAGCATCTGGTGGCCGAGAAGGTCACCTGCGTGGTGATGGAGGCGACCAGCGATTACTGGAAGCCGTTCTACTACCTGCTCGAAGACCTCCCCGGGGTGGAGGTGATGCTGGTCAACGCCCGGCACGTGAAGAACCTGCCCGGCCGCAAGACCGACGTCGCCGACGCCACCTGGCTGGCCCAGCTGGGTGCGCACGGGCTGGTCCGCGGCTCGTTCGTGCCACCGGAGCCGATCCGGCAGTTGCGGGACCTGACCCGCACCCGCACCGCGGTCATCCGCGAACGCACCCGCGAGATCCAACGGCTCGAGAAACTCCTCGAAGACGCAGGGATCAAACTGTCCTCGGTCGCCACCGACATCACCGGGGTGTCCGGGCGGGCGATGCTCGAAGCGTTGATCGCCGGCGAGACCGACCCCGCCGCGATGGCCGACCTCGCCCGCAAGCAGTTGCGCAGGAAGATCCCCCAACTGACCGAGGCCCTCTACGGCCGGTTCACCAGCCATCACGCGTTCCTCGCCCGCATGCACCTGGACCTGATCGACCAGCACACCGCGGCGATCGCACAGCTCACCGACCGGATCGAGGTGGTGATCGCACCCTTTCGCCACTTCCGGGACCTGATCTGCACCATCCCCGGCATCGGCGGCCGCACCGCCGACGTGATCGTCGCCGAGACCGGCGCCGACATGACCCGGTTTCCCACCGCCGACCACCTCGCGTCCTGGGCGGGAACGACACCCGGCAACAACGAATCCGCCGGCAAGGTCAAATCCAGCCGCACCCGCCCCGGGAACCCCTATCTACAGGGCGCTCTCGGCATCGCAGCGATCTCGATCGCGCACACCCGGGGCACCTACCTGGCGGCGAAATACCGGCGGATCGCCACCCGCCGCGGACCGCTGAAAGCGAACGTCGCCGTCCAACGCGCCGTCCTGATAGCCATCTGGAACATGGCCACCACCGACACCGAGTACATCGACCCCGGCGGCGACTACTTCACCCACCTGCACCCCGACAAGGCACGAGTGAAAGCCGTCCGGCAACTCGAAGCCATGGGCTACCACGTCACCCTCGACCAGGCATCCTGAACCACTCACGTTCGAGCCACACACGCCCGGGAAGTCACCTCAAGGGAATCTTCTCGTTAGGTCGCCGCCGGTCAGCTGCGGGGCGTACCGCAGCACTCCAGGACCCAGGAGATCGACCAGGACCCGCTCGACGATGACCGCATGCGATGCCTGAGGGAGATACACCACTGGGCTCACCACCGACGTCCCAGTCGGTCACA
>CAJCHX010000222.1 GCA_903970215.1 Acidobacteriaceae bacterium | reverse complement strand
CTATCGTTGAGTTCGATGATGCGCGGTGCGGCGCGGCCATTCTGCGGACGACGGGCGCCCAGAATCTCCCTGTGGGCCCACCGGCACCCGTGCCGCGGACTCAGCCCAGCGAGTGTCCTGAATTGATGCCCGTTGAGCCAGGGGTCAGTCAGAGAGCGCTTCCCGATCAGGAGCCGCTCATCCCCCGGGGATCGCGTGGCCGTGAACTCTGGCGTCTGCTCGAGCGCCAGCACTGGCATCGACTGAGGCTTGCCTGTGACCTCGTGGTGCTCTATACCGCGGCCGCCATCGCGTCATTGCTGCGCGGCAGCTACCTCTCCACCGGGGACCGCCTCCTGGCTCTGGCGTTTCCGCTGATCGCGGTCGTGGTGTTGCGCGCCGGCCAACGCAGTGCCCGTTTGCGGGAGACCCTCTACGACATCATCACCTTGGTCATCGGCTCGATCTCGCTGGCGACGATGCTCGTGATCGCGATGGCCGCGATCTTCGGCACGGCCCATCCGCTCACCCTCGCGATCCGCCTCTGGCTGTACGCGTCGGTCTATCTCGGGGTCGAGCGCGTCGTCCTGCTCTTCCTGCAGCGCAGCGCGATCCGTGACGAGCGGTTCGCCGTCCCGGCGATCATCGTCGGCGCCGGCGTCGTCGGCTCGCAGCTGGCGCGACGCCTGAGCGCGGACCCCAGCTACGGCCTACGCCCCGTCGGTCTCATCGATTCCGATCCGTTGCCGACTGCCGATGACCTCAGGCCACCGCCGGTGCCCATCCTCGGCGGCATCTCGGATCTGGGCGTCGCGGTCCGTGACACAGGAGCCCAGCACGTGATCCTCGCTTTCTCTGGTGAACCCGATCACCTCCTGGCCAACGAGGTGCGAACGTGTCAGCAGATGGGCATCGCGGTCTCCTTGATCCCGCGGCTCTTCGAGTCGATGAACGAGCGCACCACGCTGGACCACGTTGGCGGCCTTCCGCTCCTGACGCTGCATGCCATCGATCCGCACGGTTGGCAGTTCGCGATCAAACATGCGATCGACCGCAGCGTCGCCGCCGTCGTCCTGATCGTGATGGCCCCGATCATGCTGACGATCGCGGTCGCGATCCGGATGTCCTCGCCGGGACCGATCCTCTTTCGCCAACGCCGCGTCGGCCGCGACGGCCACGAATTCGACGTCGTCAAGTTCCGGACGATGCGCGCCGCCGTCCCCGCCTCGGCGAGCACCACCTTCATGCTCGGCTCTGACCTTGCGCCGGGCGGGGTCGAGGGCATGGACCGCCGCACCCGAATCGGACGCGTCCTGCGCAACCTGTCCCTCGATGAGCTGCCACAGCTGTTCAACGTCCTGCGCGGAGACATGAGCCTCGTCGGTCCGCGGCCGGAGCGACCCGAGTACGCGGCCAGATTCGCGACGTCGGTCGTCGGATACGAGGATCGGCACCGCGTTCGCTCCGGAATCACGGGGTGGGCCCAGGTCCACGGCCTGCGAGGGCAAACGTCGATCTCCGACCGCGTCGAATGGGACAATTACTACATTCTCAACTGGTCACTGCGCTTGGACCTGCGGATCCTGGCGATGACGGTCGCGGAGATCCTCCGGTTCCGCGAAGGTTGACGACCGTTTTTCTACGGAATGGATCGCATGCTTTCTAGTAGTACTACAACCGGACGCCAGTGGGACGAGTCCACCGGGCTTGCGCGATACTTCCACACGGTTCGTTCGCACATCAAGCTGATCGTCGCGTGTGTGATCGTCTGCCTCGCTGCCGCGGTGGCGTATGTCGAGGTTGCCCCTCGCACCTACACCGCAACCTCGGAGATGGTCGTTAATCCGGCGTCGACCGATGACACGGTGCTTTTCTCTCTGCCGGTGTTCCACTCCACCGGGGAGCCGACCCAGGACGTGCTGACGGCAGCATCGCTGCTGCACAGTCCGAACATCGCTCAGGCCACGATCCGCGCTTTGAAGCTGCACATGTCCGCGGCGGATCTGCTCAACAAGACATCGATCGTGCCGTTCGGTCAGAGCAACATCGTCTCGGTGTCGGTGACGGCCTCCACGGGCGCGTCCGCCCAGAAGATCGCCAATCGGTATGCGACCGAGGCGGTCGCCGTTCGGACTCAGGCCCTGCACAAGGCGATCGCGGCGATCCTGCCCGGGATCCGAACCTCCGCGGCCCGTCTCCCCACCGCGGAGGCACAGAGCAGCGGGGGGCTTGGGCAACAGCTCAACGAGCTCGAGCAACTCGAAACTGAGCCCGACCCAACCGTCGCGGTCAGTTCGCAGGCACTGCTGCCGACGTCGCCGACCTCCCCCAAGAAGTCACTGTCGCTCGTCGCGGGCTTGTTGGTGGGTTTGCTGATCGGAGGCGGAGCCGCGTTTGCCGTCGACGCTCTGGATCCCACCGTGCGCCGCGAGGAGCAGTTGCGCGAACGCTTCTCCAATCCCGTGTTGGCGCGCATCCCGCATCGTCCGGGTCCGGCCAAAGCCGGTCCGCTGACGCCCCAGGACCTTCCGTTTCGGGCGACAGAGCAATACCGCCAGCTG
>CAJCHX010000221.1 GCA_903970215.1 Acidobacteriaceae bacterium | reverse complement strand
CTCCAGCGCGGGCATCGGCACACTCGCCCTGACCGCCGGCAACGCAGCGATCGCGATCACCTCGCTGGCCCTGACCGGAGGGTGCCTGGGGTTTCTGCCACGCAACCTCGCCCGTCCGGCGCGCATCTTCCTGGGCGACGGCGGGAGCATGCCGCTCGGTCTGCTGATCGCCGCGCTGGCGATCTCGAGTGACCACCGCGGTGGCGCCGCGGTTCTCGTCGGGGCGATGTTGATCGGACTCCCGATCCTCGATACGGCGCTCGTCTGCGTGTCGCGGATCCGCCGGGGGCTGACGGTGGTCACCGCCGGGCGCGACCATCTCACCCACCGACTGCTCGGACAGGTCGGCTCGGCCAGGCGTGTGTGCCTGGTCCTGCTCGGCGCCCAGGGGCTCCTCGTGATACTGGCCGTGGCCTCTGATCAGGTCGGACAGACGGCGGTGATCGCGACGGCGGGCGGTCTCACCGCGGGGGGACTCGCGGCGATGGCGCGACTGGACTCGTCGGCGTCACGACGGGCGCTGCAGGACGCGACGGCGCTGCTGCCATGACCGCTCGCCGGGTGCGCGTCCTACGGGTGATCGCGCGTCTGAACATCGGGGGCCCGGCGATCCAGGCGATCACGCTCACCCAGCGGCTGGACTCGCTTGGCTACGAGACGACGCTGGTGCGCGGCGCCGAGAGTGAATCCGAGGGAACGATGGATCACCTCGCCGACGCGTTGGGAGTGCATCCGCTCCGGGTCTCGGCTCTGCGCCGCGATCCGGGCCCGGGCGACCTCATGGCCCTGATCGCCCTGATGCGGACCATCCGCCGCGGACGCCCGCAGATCGTGCACACCCATGCCGCCAAGGCCGGAACGCTCGGCCGCCTGGCGGCTCTGCTGGTTCCGGCACGGCGCCGGCCAGTGCTCGTCCACACCTTCCACGGCCACTCGCTGAGCGGGTACTTCTCCTCCCGCCGGCAACGCGTGTTTCTCGCGATCGAGCGCGCGCTGGCGGCGCGCACCGACCGTCTGATCGCGGTGTCGGCCGAGGTGCGCGACGAGCTGGTGGCGCTGGGAGTCGCCGGCTCCGAGCGCTTTGAGGTGATCGAGCTCGGATTCGACCTGCGGCCGTTTCAGGTGAGCACCGGGGAGCGCAGCCGGCGCGGGCGCGCGCTGCGCACCGAGCTCGGCGTTCCGGCCGACGCGCGCGTGGTGACGCTGATCGCCCGTCTGGTCCCGATCAAACGGGTCGACCGCTTCCTTCGTGTGGCCGCGGCGCTGGCCGACCGGGACGATGTCTGGTTCGTCGTCGTGGGCGATGGAGAGCTGGGGACGCAGCTGCGCGCACTCGAACGACCCCCCGAGCTTGCCGCCAGGGTGATCTGGGCCGGCTTTCGGCGCGACATCCCGGACGTCTGCTTCGCCAGCGACGTCGTCGTGCTGACCTCCGACAACGAGGGGACCCCCGTCTCCCTGATCGAGGCGCAGGCGGCCGGCACGCCGGTGGTGAGCACCCGCGTCGGCGGCGTGGCCTCCGTGGTTCGTGACGGGATCACCGGCTTCATCGTCGACACCGATGACGAGCCCGGCGTGGCGCGCGCCATCACCCGGCTGCTCGACGATCAGCCGCTGGCGGCTCGCTTCGGCAGCGCCGGCGCGGAGCATGCGCGACGCTTCTCCCTCGACATGCTCGTCGAGCGAATCGACGGCCTCTACCAACGGCTGTTGCGCGAACGGCGCTGACCGGTCGCAGCTCGCAGGAGACCGCCGAGGGTGGTCCGCGCTTAGCTCTTTGGCAGCTTGTCGACCACCGCTGTCACGCTGCACGCTTCTCCTGAGTGCGGATCCAGGCCACAAGTCCAGAAAGTCCGCTCTCGATGTTGAATTGAGGCTGATAGAGCAGTTCCGATTTCGTCACTGTAATGTCGGCAGACGCAGCGCGAACGTCGCCCTCCCGGAAGCGAGACGATACGAACGCTGGGGGCGATTGCTCGATGGCAGCCAGCATATCTGCGACTTGGCGAAGGGTCGTCGGCGTACCTGATCCCACGTCGAAGGTTCGAAGTCCTTTTGGGCGTTGCAACGCAAGCATGAGGGCCGACACGACGTCATCGATGTAGACGAAGTCGCGCACGATATTCCCATCTTCGTACAAGTCGATCTTCTTCCCAGCGATTGCCAAACGTCCGAAGAGCGACACGATGCCGGTGTACGGGTTTGTTAGAGACTGACCCGGACCGTAGACGTTTTGAAGCCGAAACACTGTTGCGTTACAGTCGAACGCTGCGCACCAGGCGTTAAGCAAGTGCTCCTGGGCTAATTTGGTCGCAGCGTAAACGTTGGTGGGCCGTGGGTCCGTTAGGTCAGCGCGACTGGGTACTGGAAACACCGAATCGGTACCGTCGGGGGCGGCCGGATTCCACTCGTGGCGCTTGAGAGTTACGCGGGTGCGCGCCGGGGCATAGAAGGATTCCCCTGCCGTTGTCTGCCATCTGCCCTCGCCATACACAGCTCTGCTCGACGTCAGCACGAAATGGTCAGGGACCCAGCCCACACCCGAGAATGCGTCGAGCATCGTTGTCAGGCCGACCACGTTAACAAGGGCGTGACGCGTCGCATGAGATAGCGAAATCCCAGTACCTGTCTCGGCTGCAAGGTGGATCACCTCAACTGGGCGATACTCGGCGAGCAACGCGCGCCACGTTTCGAGCGAGCAGACGTCGCCTCGGATGAGTCGCACATCGTTGGCCAAACTGGGCGGAAGCGGCGCGTCGCCATGAACGTCAGGATGAAAATTATCTACGACCACTATTCCCTTGCGGGTTTGCAGCCGGTCGAGTAGCGCAGTCCCGATGAACCCAGCGCCGCCAGTAATAAGGACACAGTCACGAGGCATCAGACACTCCGAGCACAAGTTCAGGGGCGGGCTGGCGCGTGGTTAATATTCTTTATTGAATGTTATCGCCAACACCGTCGGCCAATTTGGCGCGAGCGCGCGTCCGAGAGTTCCTAACCGCGCTCGCACGCCGGCGCGCAGTGACCGTGCTCTCCTGCCGTACACAGAGGCCCTAAGGACGATTAGCCCCACACCCGGGGCATCAGCCTGCGCCGATCACCCCGGTCACCTCACCGCGACGGCCTCAATTGGCCCCATCAAGCCTTCACGACGGCCTCAACCGGCCCCACCCCCAGCCCCGCGCCCCCCGACGACCGAACTGGCGCCCGCGACACCAACACCGACCCGCAGCGGTTGCGGTAGGGACGGCCGTTGCCGGCCGCCCCCCGCGCAGATCCCAGCGTGCGGAATTACCGCACTGGGCTCCTGTCTTGGGTGATGGCGGCGAAGCGCTGCTCGGGCCAGGGATGCAGAATGCGTGGAAGAGGTAGC
>CAJCHX010000220.1 GCA_903970215.1 Acidobacteriaceae bacterium | reverse complement strand
CCGGTCGAGCCGAGCGGCTCCTGATTTGCGATATGGCAGACATCCAGAGGGTCTCCGGCCTTCGTGTGGTGAGCGTCCCAGTCGAGCCCACCTCGGTGAATGCGCAGGCGAGGAAAGCACTCGTCGATGCGTACCATCTCGTCCTCGGTGGTATGGAGTGGGACGACGACGGCTGGCGTGGTGACAGCCCGACCTGGAAGCCACTGGGACCAGCCGAGAAGGGCGAGGTGGCCACGATTTCGTGGGGGGCGGACGAGGAGTCAACTGTGGAGTTCTTACCTTCGGGGATGGACTCGTGGCTGACTATCGTTGGCGATCAAGATCCTGAGAACCCCGACGACATCACTTACCAGGTGAACCCGCTGCTAAAAAAGGTTGCGAGCGCACTCGGCGCAGCCGCGAACCGGATCGCTCCAGGATTTGTAGCCGACGCCGGTCAACTTGAACTGGTTGTCACCGACCCGCGCGCATGGTCTAGTAACCCAGATCGCGTCGAGGTGGTCGTCAGAGAACCGCTCGGCGGTCCGCCTGTCTCGGTGGACTCCCTCGGGGCCGGGACCCGAAGGTGGGCCGGGGCTGCCTTTGCTTTTGTTGCAGCTGCTCTGCCAAATCAGATCTATCCTGTCGACGCTGACGATCTTGACTACGACCCGTTGGAGTTTGCCAGCGAGAGTGCTGCGGTGGCGGACTTCTACGGGGTGCAGACTCGCGATGAACGCCGGATCATTGACCTTGAGGACGGCATAGTCTCAGGTTTACGAGGCCTTGTTATCCTGATCGACGAGCCAGAAGCGCACCTGCATCCAAAAGCGGTAGCGGACGTCGCAGAGTGGCTGCTCGCTACCGCTCCGACCGCCCGGGCAGTCTTGGTGGCGACACACAGCCTTCAGATCCTCAACCTCGACAGCGCACTCGTGACGAGGGTCCTGATGCACGGGGGTTGCTACAGACCGATCGTCGGTGCCCTTGCAGAGGAGCTCACGCTTTATGCTCCTGCGCTAGGCATCAGCCAGGCAGACCTTCTCCTGCTCCAACAAGGAATCTTGTTCGTGGAGGGACCCCACGACCTGGCGATTATCGACGCTTGGATCGGTGATCGTTTGCGGCGGGCCGGCGTCCTTGTGCTGCCTGCACACGGGACGGCGGAGATGAGAGGTCTGCTGCAAGCAGAGGTCGTGTCTGCGCTGGGGCTGCGAATCGCCGTCCTGACCGACCGGACAGATTCGAGCCGCAGCACGGACCGGACAACGGAGGAGCGGGCCGTCTCGCGACTGAAGCGGGAGGCGGCTCTGGCCGGCCGCAAAGTAAAGGACTTCGGACTTTCGAAGCCCGATATCCTCCAGTACCTACCCGATGATGTTTGCGTTTCCAAGGCGCCTCGGTTCCCCGGCTGGGTAAAAGCTGTAAGTGACTGGGAATTGGCCGGAAGGTCACCCGATCTCAAGAGATTTTGCAAGAAAGAGTACGGGCTGAGCCATCATCGGGCTTTTGTCGCGGACCTCGCTCAGATTACGGCTCAGGCGGGACGGGTGCCGGGTGAGATAGAGATCTTGGGCCGCGAGATCGAAGCCTGGGCAACGAACGCTCGATGACACCACTGACCGATGGGCCCACCAAGCGGACCCGACGGTTGGGTCCGGTGATCGTAGAGGTCCGTGTGAGCCTCCGCCACCCTCACGGACGGTTTCGGTGTGGTGATCAGGCCGGCGCGAGGACGCCGGAGGGCTTCCCAGTCGATGGGGCTGAGCATGTCGATGTTGGTATGCTGGCGGGTGGGGTTGTAGCCGGCGTCGATCCATTCGAAATTGCTTGGGCGAGGGTGTAAGTTATCGGGCCAGAATCTAGTTTGAGGAGCTCGATTTGCAGGACGATTACGCGCTGAACTTACGGCAGAGAATACCAGCCAGCGCGCCGGTATCCTCATCTGTCTCCGTGGACCCTGGATGAATCGCCGGACGGCTACGACGTGAACCGACGAGATCGTCGTGTCGCCTGCTTGGGTTTTCACTTCAGTGCGGCCAACGCCGTTTCTGATAGCCGAACGAATCTTGCCCAGTTAGTTCCTCTGTCCGATTGTTGATCCGAGCGTAGAAGTTCTCAGTTTCGTCACCCTTCGCTGACGCAGCGAACATTGGTGGCTCTACGCGCTGAGGCGTGGTTGGCGTCCTCGGATTCTTGTGACGGGGACAGGTTGCCATTTGATGCCGCAGGCGAGCAGCAAACGGAGGCGATAGTTGTTGAAGTTGCGGAACCCGTGTCCGATCCGGCGTGTCTTCTCGATCAGCAGGTTCACGGCTTCGGTCGGCCCGTTGGAGGCGCCGCCGGTGGCGTGGTAGGCGAGGATTTGGGGGCTCTTCACAGATGAGAGTGTGGGCTGCGCTGGCCGGGGATCCGCGCGTCGGGGTCGAGGTCTTCCGATGATGGGAGTTCTCACACAGCCCACCAGGAAGACCTCGACATGTTCGACGTTACTGCCGGAGACGGCTTCGTCCCACCCGATCTGACCGCCTTTTGCCGCCTGGAAGCCCTGGGGCTGGTGGTCACCGGCCAGCGGATCACCCCTCACGAGGCGTTGCTGGCGTGCAGGGTCTCTCCCTCCGCCGATGACGGCTGGTGCCGGGGGTGCGGCGGCCGGGCGGTCGTGCGTGACAGCGTTGCCCGCCGTCTGGCGCACGTGCCGTTGGGCTGGCGGCCCACGACGCTGGTGGTCACGGTCCGCCGCTACGCGTGCAAGGACTGCGGCACGACGTGGCGTCAGGACACCAGCCGGGCGGCCGACCCTAGAGCGGCGTTGTCGAAAGGGGCGCTGGCGTGGGCCCTCGAAGCGCTCGTGGTCGGCCATCTCACCGTCGCCCGGATCGCCGACGCGCTCGGCGTGGCATGGAACACCGCGAACGACGCCGTGTTGGCCGAAGGCAAAAGGGTGCTGATCTCCGACCCGGCCCGCTTCGAGGGCGTCCGGGTCATCGGGGTCGATGAGCACGTGTGGCGCCACACTCGCCGGGGCGACAAGTACGTGACGGTGATCATAGACCTCACCCCGGTCCGCGATGGCACCGGCCCGCACGGCTGCTCGACATGGTCGAGGGGCGTTCCACCGTCACGTTCCAGACGTGGCTGTCCGAGCGGCCCAAGGCGTGGCGTGACGCGATCGACGTCGTCGCCATGGACGGCTTCACCGGGTTCAAGACCGCCGCCACAGCCGAGCTCCCCCAGGCGGTCACGGTCCTGGACCCGTTCCATGTGGTCCGCCTCGCCGGTAACGCTTTGGACAGCTGCCGCCGACGCATCCAACAGACCCTGCACGGCCACCGAGGCCGACGCGGCGACCCCCTCTACTCATCTCGACGGACCTTGCACACCGGCGCCGATCTGCTCACCGACCGCCAGAAGACCCGTCTCGACAAGTTGTTCGCCGACCATGCCCACACCCCTGTCGAGGTCACCTGGACCGTCTACCAGCGGATGGTCGCCGCCTACCGCCACCCCGACCGCGCCGAGGGCCGCAAGCTCATGGTCACCCTCATCGACAGCCTGGCCACCGGCATCCCCGCCGGCCTCAGCGAGCTGCGCCGCCTCGGCCGAACGCTCAAGCAGCGCTCCGCCGATGTCCTCGCCTACTTCGACCGGCCCCGCACCAGCAACGGTCCCACGGAGGCGATCAACGGCCGCCTCGAGCACCTGCGCGGCTCTGCCCTCGGCTTCCGGAACCTCACCAACTACATCGCCCGCTGCCTCCTCGAAGCCGGCGGGTTCCGCCCCCGACTACACCCTCGATTGTGAAGAGCCGATTTGGGTTTCCCAGGCGCTGACAGTCTTGGCGAGGGT
>CAJCHX010000219.1 GCA_903970215.1 Acidobacteriaceae bacterium | reverse complement strand
TTCATCGCCGCGCATCGCGCGCAGCGGGACGCACTGGCTGCGGCCCTGATCAAGACCGGCGCGACGGCCCCGGACGCGGCACCCGCCTACAACCTGCCGTCGTCGGTCACCGACCCCACCTCCGCCGCGACGCTCGCGGTAACGGCAGAGGAGGACTGCGCGCAGGCGTACCGGGAGTTGCTGGCGGACGCAGCGAGCGACGCCACCAGACGCCTCGGGTTGGCCGGATTGACCGGTGCCGCGACCCGCGCCGCGCGGTGGCGGATCGCGCTGAACGCCACGCCGGTGACCCCGGCATTCCCCGGCGACAAGGGTTGATCCGTCCGCTTCCGACACACGTACCTACACTGTGCGGCATGACCGAGAGCGATCCGCACAAGCAGAACGACCCGAGCGCCGGTGGCGACGACCCCACGGTGATCCGGCCGAACCTGTCGAAGTCGGGCGCGAACCCGGCCGACTCGACGCCGGAGGCACCGTCCGACCCCTACGGTGGATACACCCTCGGGACCCCGCAGCCGCCGGCCGACCCGTACTCACCGTCGGAGCCGTACTCGGCGCTGCCGAAGTACCCGACCAGCCCCCAGTACGGGCAGCCACCGCAATACGGGCAGAACCCCCAGTACGGCCAGGAGCCCCAGTACGGGCAGACGCCGCAATACGGCCAGGCGCCCCAGTACGGCCAGCCCCAGCAGCCCTACCCCACCCAGCAGCCCGGGCCGTCCTCCGACCCGTACGGCGCCGGCGGTCAGTATCCCGGGTCCGGCCAGTACCCCGGTCAGTACCCCGGTGCCGGCCAGTACCCGGGCGCCGACCCCTACCAGGCCGGCGGCTTCGGTGCCGCGCCCGGTTACCCGGGCGGGTACGGGCAGCCGGCTCCCCAGGCCGGTACCAATACCCTCGCGATCGCATCGCTGGTGTCCGGCATCCTGGGCATCCTGTGCTGCATCTTCGGCATCGCGGGCGTCGTCATGGGCATCATCGCCCTGAACCAGGTCAAGACCTCCGGCCAAGGTGGTCGCGGGTTGGCCATCGCCGGTATCGCAACGGGCGGCGCCTTCCTGGTGATCAACCTGATATTCGGCATCATCTACGCGGCCTCGCGAAACACCACGTCCAACGCACTGATCACCGCCCTGCTGTTCCACTGAACCGTCGCCCGCGCCGAATGATCGGCGCGGGCATCGTCGTCAGCTGCGTACGGCGGCGGCGATGACCGACGCGGCGTCGGCCACGGGGACCTCGCGGGTCTCCCCCGTGATGCGGTCGCGAAGTTCGACTGTGCCGTCGGACCAGCCGCGCCCGACCACGACCACCGTCGGCACCCCGAGCAGCTCGGAGTCCTTGAACTTGATGCCCGGGGAGGCCTTGCGGTCGTCCAGCAGCACCTCAAGACCCTGCGCATCGAGGTCGGCTGCCAGCGACTCCGCACCGGCCCACGCCGCGGCGTCCCGGTTCGCGATCACGAGGTGCACGTCGAACGGGGTGACGCTCTTGGGCCAGCGCAGCCCCTTCTCGTCATGCATCTGCTCGGCGATCACGGCCACCAAGCGGGAGACGCCGATGCCGTAGCTGCCCTGGATCAGGCGCACGGGTTTGCCGTTCTCACCCAGAACGTCCAGGCCGATCGCATCGGTGTACTTGTAGCCCAACTGGAAGATGTGCCCGATCTCGATGCCGCGCGCCGACACCAGAGGACCGCGGCCGTCGGGCGAGGGGTCTCCGGCGCGGACCTCGGCGGCCTCGACGGTTCCGTCCGGCGTGAAGTCGCGCCCTGCGACCAGATCGACCACGTGCCGGCCGTAGGCGTCGGCGCCGGTGATCCAGCGCGTGCCGGTGACGACCCGCGGATCGACCAGGTACCGCACGCCGTTCTCGGCCAGGCCTCTCGGGCCGATGTACCCCTTCACCAGGAACGGGTTGGCCGCGAAGTCGGCCTCGTCGAGCATCGCGATCTCGGCGGGCGCCAGCGACGCCTCGAGCCG
This sequence comes from Acidobacteriaceae bacterium, assembly GCA_903970215.1. Lineage (GTDB taxonomy): Bacteria > Actinomycetota > Actinomycetes > Mycobacteriales > Mycobacteriaceae > Tsukamurella. Next base: position 670 of record CAJCHX010000219.1, on the reverse strand, counting down.
CTTCTCGTCGACCTCGCGGTCGCCCGGGATGCCGACGCCCAGCAGTTCCCACTCGCCGCCCGGGAGTCGGGTCTTGACCATGACGTTCTTGAGCGTGTCGGCGGCCGTCACCGTCCAGCCGAGATCGGCGCCGTTGGCCCAGTCGACCAGCGTCGCGATGGTGGGCGCGTGCGGCGTCTGATGCACCACGGCCTCGGGTAGCCCGTCCAGCGGGATCGGGTCGGGCGCCAGAGTGACCACGGCCTCGACGTTGGCCGCATACCCCGACTCGAGGCAACGGACATAGGTGTCCTCACCTACCGGGCTCTCGGCCAAGAACTCCTCCGACGCGCTGCCGCCCATGGCTCCCGACGTGGCGGACACGATCACATACGTGACACCGAGGCGCGCGAAGATGCGCTGGTACGCCTCGCGGTGCGCGTGGTAAGCGTCCTTGAGCCCGGCCTCATCGAGATCGAACGAGTACGAGTCCTTCATGACGAACTCGCGACCACGAAGGATGCCCGCCCGCGGGCGCTCCTCGTCGCGGTACTTGGTCTGGATCTGGTACAGCACGACCGGCAGGTCCTTGTAGGAGTTGAACTCGCTCTTGACGGTGAGGGCGAAGATCTCCTCGTGCGTCGGTCCGAGCAGCATGTCCGCACCCTTGCGGTCCTTGAGCTTGAACAGC
>CAJCHX010000218.1 GCA_903970215.1 Acidobacteriaceae bacterium | reverse complement strand
TGGTCGTGGTTGCCGCAACTGACCTTCACCTGGTTGACGGCCGGACATTGCACGTCTATGACAGCAGGGGCGGCGGGCGGATCGGCGATGGTGGTTCTGCGGTGGCGGTGTTCTGGCTCCACGGCTCGCCGAATGTCGGCTCGCCGCCTGAACCGCTGTTCGCGGCTGCCGAGGCGACCGGGCTGTACTGGGTGTCCTACGACCGGCCCGGCTACGGCGGTTCGGACCCCCACGCCGATCGCGATGTTGCCTCCGCAGCAGCCGATGTGGCCGCCGCCGCCGACGCGTTCGGCGTGGAGCGGTTCGCCGTGTTCGGCCACTCTGGCGGTGGCCCCCACGCCCTGGCCTGCGCCGCGCTGCTGCCCGAACGGGTCCTTGCTGCGGTGAGCGTGTCCGGACCAGCCCCCTTCGACGCAGACGGACTCGACTGGTTCGCAGGCTGGTCACCGGGGACCGTCGCCGAGAACCGAGCCGCGACGGACGGGAGGGCCGCTCTCGAGGCGCACTGGGCCAGCGCCGAGCCCGAGAACATGGGTGCGGTCTTCACCGAAGCCGACATCGCCGCGCTCGGGGCCAACTGGTCATGGCTAGCGGGGGTAGCCGGCCAGGCCATGCAGCAGGGCAACGAAGGGCTCATCGAAGACACCCTGGCCGCCGTCCAGCCATGGGGCTTCCAGCTCGAAGCCATCCAGACCCCTGTCCTGGTCATGCACGGAGCGGACGACAAGATGGTGCCGCCCGGGCACGCCGCATGGATCGCCAGCCGCATCCCAGCAGCGGCTGTGCGTGTCGTCCCGCACGCAGGGCACATCACCGTGCTCGACGCCGCCCCAGACGCCTTGGCCTGGCTAGGCGCTTGCGTCCACAGTTGACTCCCCTGCAGACGGGGCACGCAGCAAGGCGGCATCGCCAGCCCCATTCCCGACATGCCTGGTCGCGCCGGTGGAGGCGCCAACCGGCCGTGAGGGGCGGCCCATCGACCGTACCTGGCAGGCAGTGCACCGGGGAAGAATCTCGGCCCAGCCAGCGCAAGGCGCGAACGGGCCGTCCCATCATCGATGGAAGTGTGTGTCCTGCTCGGGTAATGGGTCCGAGCCGTTCGGTCGTGACTCCGGCGAGCAGGTCGCTGCCGCAAGCGCGGGCGGTCCACGAGGGACGGGGGGTGCAGCGTCGGAGGGGCGCAAGCAGGAGAGAAGGGGAAGCGTTGGTGGATCGTTGCGACGATCCCGAGCCTCGTATCGGAGTCCGACATGGTCCACGATGTCCCCGTGCCGGCCGCCAAGGGCAGCGGGAGCCGCTTGCTCGTTTGGGAAAATCGACTCGGAGCTGGTCAGGCTCGGTCGGGTGATCACCCCCCAGGCCTACGTTGTCGATCCACTTGCGCCGAGTAGAGGCTGACTGGTCTGGCCATCGCAGCCGGTCGGGACGTTGGCGGCGCGACGTCGGACACCGACGTGACTTCATGAATTGGCCGCGCGCGAAATGCTCCCAGTGGCCCAGATCAGGACGGGCGTCGGCACGTGGTCGGTTGACGAGGCGGCTGCAGAACGGCACAGTATTAAATGTGAATCCTGTCGAGGACGGGCAACCACGTCTGCGAATCAGCCTTGGTGATCGCCTCCGGTTGCGGTTGGCCAGCCAGCCACTCGTCTGCAGTAGGCGCGGCCACAAGGAGGAAATCGCGCTGGCCACCTATGGTCCTCGCGATCCTCGTGGTGGTACGGCTCGCGAGTTCACGGGCCTTACCTATCAGTGTCGGTGCTGCCGACGTCACCACTTCGAGCCGGCAGACGCATAACCGGCCGACTCGCCGGGGAACCCTTGCGTGTGGGAACGCCCGGGTCTGGTCTCTCCTACCAGGCCGGTTCGAAGCCACGCTCCAGGGCGTCGGGTGATGGTCGCCTCAGGGGGAGGGAGCGGGCCAGTTGTCGCCGGTGGTGCCGTCCTCGACGCCGCCGTGGTCGAGTTGCCCGGAGATCGGAAGCCGGGCCAGGACCAGTGGTAGGGCTGTGGTGAGTTGGGTGGGGGTGAGGGCGACGGCGAGGGTGATGTGTGGTGTCCAGGCGCCGGTCTCGAAGTAGGGCCACGGGCGGGTGGAGATCGGGCGGATGGCGGTGTGGACGCGACGCTGCTCATGGAGCAGTGCGTCGTTGGGGACGCAGGCGAGGAACAGTGCGCCGCTGGTCGGGAAGATGCCCGCGGACTCGACGAGGAGGGGTATTCGCTCGGCGGGGAGGACGCCGACGGCGTGCAGGGCGTCGTCGGCGGGGAGCTGCTCGGCGACGGAGAGGGAGCAGTGCGGCTGGTGAAGCCGGTGGGTGTGGGTCGCCAGGCTGGGCAGCCCCTGCTCGGTCATGGCATCCCACAGGTCCCGGATGGCTGCGGACGTGTGAGGGTCCGGCCAGAGGACGATGCCACGGCTCATCTCGGCACCGTAGCGGCAGGGCGGCTAAGCGGAGCGCGCTCCGCCGGAGTCCGACGAATACGCCCGCCCCAACCGCTGCGCAATCAGGTTGATGTTCAAAGCCCTGCCCGTGCAGGTCCCAGATCGACGAACAGTCACTCTCGCTTAGCTTCGTGGACATCACTCACCCCTCCAGGTCGGTCACCACCCAAGTCCACCCTCGCCCCAGATGTTCGATGACCCCCTGAGACCCCCTGATCGCCAACCGCGACATCCGCCGCTCACAGACCGCAAAGTTCGGAAATCGCCCACAGACCCAGCCGAGGGTGGAGGTCGCACGCGTGGCGCTGAGGGGCCCCGACTGGGCGATGCGCCACCACCCCCGACGGTGTGCGCCGGCAGCTCGACAGGGCCGGGGCGTACTCGAGCGATACAGCGCAGAGCGGACCCCCACGTTCCGATGTGAGCTCTGGTCGAACGGGCCGGGGCCGGCGGTTTGGGGCGTGGGGTTCGGCAACTCTCTATGCGTGGACCCGGACCGTGAGGTGTTCGGCCGCCAAGGCTGTCTCCAGCTTCGGCGACTCGGCGTTGAGGAAGACTTCAGCATCGAGATACCTCGCCGCTGCGAGGGCCTCCATGCCCAAGACGTTCAAGTAGTGATCCTGACGCAACTGTCCGATGAGGGGACCAAGTTCGCGCAGGCTGACAAGCCCGATGGCATCGGGTAGCTGCATGACCGCAGCGGTAGCCCGGGCCCGGAGACCGGCGGGGAGGCTGGCGAACGCACCGGAGAGCACGCCAGCCGATCTTTG
>CAJCHX010000217.1 GCA_903970215.1 Acidobacteriaceae bacterium | reverse complement strand
ATCCGCTCGCGCGTCTCGTCGTCCACGAGTTCCGCGACAGCCCACGGGTCGCGAGAGTCGAGCGTCTCCGCCCCGATTCCGCCGGCATCATTCATACGACACCGTTGCGGCCACCAGGTCATCAAGGAGCTGGCGGTAGGTGCGCCGGTCGGCGCCGAGCGGCTCCAGGCGGCCCGTCTCCCATCCGTAGAGCTCCTCGACGTGAATGTTGGCCTGCGTGGCTGCGTCGACCAGACGGACGCCGGCGAGGCGCCGGATCCGTCGGCGCTCGACCGGGGCCGGCAGCTCGAGCTTGTCGTTCGGTCGACTGCACAGGGCTGCGCTGAGCAGCCGATCTAGCGTCTCAATCACGCCAGCCTTCATGCCGTACGTGGAGCCTTCGCCGCCTCGGCAGCGAGCCACTTGTCGGTGTCGCACGCACGGTAGCGGAGGTGCTTACCGACCTTGATGGCGGGCGGCCCAAACCCCTTCAGGCGCCACTGGTAGAGGGTGGACTTGGGGACCTGCAGGTAGGCGGCCTGCTCGTCGAGGGTGCGGATCTCTTCGGCCACTGAGGGTCGACCTCCTTGAGTTACACAGCTGTCGTTTCCCATCACAATGCCGTTGGTTCTCAGAGGAGTCAAGTTCTTGCTATCTTCTCCGATATGGAGAACCACAACGAGACGATCGAGGGCCTCGAGAGGGTGCCCGCTTGGTTGGGCGAGAACCTCCGCCGAGAACGCACAAACCACGGGTGGACCCTCGCCGATGTTGCCGGCAGGATGACGCGCCTCGGGGCACCGATGACCCTGAACACCGTCAGCAAGGTCGAGGGAGCGAAAGGCCGCTCCGTGTCGACTACGGAGCTCGTTGCCTTCTCCCGATGCTTTGGGCTATCGATCGAGCGACTCCTGGCAGATCCAGCCCTCGGCGTCGAGACGGAGCTCTTTGAACTCCTGGATCGGTGGCTTGAACTTCGAGACCAGCGGGACTTGCTCGTTGAGAAGGCCAGATTCGTCCGGGCGGACGCCAGGCATCTGGTCGAGCGGATCCCGGCGGCCCGGGAAGCAATGAGCCGGTTCTGGATCGACCGAGGCGTTGCGATCGAGGAGGATGCAGACCCGGACGAGCTGTCGGAGTGGTTCTTGACGGGGCAGGGTTCCTGATGGCGAGCATCGACAAGCGACCGGACGGCAGCTACCGAGCCCGCTGGCGGGAGTTTCCTGGCGGGCCACAGCGGTCGAGAATGTTTCGCCGGAAAGTGGACGCCACTCAGCATCTGACCAAGGTCGAGCATGACCTGATGACGGGCGCGTACGTGGACCCGGCGAAGGCCCGGACCACGGTCAGCGAGTACTACGAGGTGTGGAGGGCACGCCAGCCGTGGCGGCCCTCCTCGAGGGCGTCGGTCGAGTCGCTGTTCGCCGGCCACGTCATCCCGGCGCTCGGCAAGCGGCCGCTCGGGACCATCCGGCGAGGCGACGTCGAGGCGTGGGCGGCCGGCCTGTCGCTGTCTGGCCGCACCGCCGGCCTGGCGGTCCAGTACCTCGGCACGATGCTCCAATCGGCAGTGGCGGACGGTCTGCTGGCCACGAACCCGACTCACCTGGCGAAGCGACCGCGCGTCGAGGCGACTCCGGTCGTCCCGTATACGACCGACGAGCTCGACCGC
>CAJCHX010000216.1 GCA_903970215.1 Acidobacteriaceae bacterium | reverse complement strand
CTGCAGCGTGCCGCCTTGCGCCCGGCGCCCGCCGGTGATCGCCGCACGCACAGTGCCGGAGACCCACGCATTGCGCGTGGTGGGGAGGGCGACCATGCCGGGCGAGAGCCTGGCGTGCTCACCGGTCAGCGTCACGGTGATCGCGCCGCCCCCGGCGAGGCGCGACACGGTCCTGCCGCCCGGCAGCGGTATGAGTGTGTCCGCACCAGCCTGACCCGTCGAGACCGACGCGGTCACGGCGATCACCGAGATCGCACAACCCGCCGCGAGCCTTCCCCTGATTCCCACTCGTACGCTCCCCGAACTCGGCGGCGGAATGGATGAACCGCCCGCCGGCTGCCACCCCGAGCGGCCGCCGGGGCGACTCCGCGGCCGTTCGACCGACTGGAGTAAAGGAATAGTAACAGCTACGCCAACGTGTTTTGGGAATGGTGTAGACGCCGACGAGGGCGGCGTCCGACGACGCCGCCCTCGTGCGAACGAGCGATCTCCCCTGCCCTCCTTATATATATGCGCTATGCGCCCTATATATAAGGAGGCAGGGATATGAGGAGCCGGGGATCTCCCGGCGCGAGACTCAGCCCAGCGTGAAGGGCTCGCCCCAGAGCACCACGGTGCCCTCGGTGTTGCCCACCTCGCCGGTCACGTACGCGTAGAACCGCGCCTGCGCATAACCGGCGCAGTCGTCGACGCCGATCGTGGTGTCGTTGTAGACCAGGACCCCGGAGTCGCCCTGGAACGCGAACGCCTTCCCCGGCTTCTCCCAGCCCTGATCGCTCGGCACCTCCGGCTTGAAGGGGGCGCCCGGGGTCTGCACAGTGGGCTTGTCCAGTGTCAGCGGCTCGATACCGATGCCACCGGCCGACAACTTGAGCGCGCCGCTGTCTCCGCCTTTTGCGGAGGGATCAAAAGCCGTGCTCACCGCGCCGCCCTTATACGAGGCGCTGAGCCCCGAGCTGGCGCTACCGGTCAGGCCGATGTTGGCCTTGCCCACTGCGATCTGGCACCCGACCACGTAGCCGGCCTGGATACTGCCGTTGCCCGGGTTGTTGCCGGCGATCAGCACGTTCAGGTGACCCGACACCCAGGCGTTGCGGCTGGTGGGCAGCGAGACCATCGGCGGCGACAGCAGGGCATGCTCGCCGGTCAGGGTCACTGTGATCGTGCCCTTGCCGATGGGTTCGACGGTCCGGCCGCCGGGCAGCGGGATAAAGGTGTCGGCGTTGGCCGGACCGGCGCTCAACGCGGCGAGCGCGACGCCCGCGGTGGCCGCGGCGGCGACGCCGCGGATCATCAGGTTCTTCATTTCTCAGATCCCCTCACGGGAGGTTGGACGCCGGAGAGCGGCGGAAAGTCCTTGGAAACTTCGGTCACCAGAGCGGGTCAGCCGAGGCTGAACGGGGCGCCGTACAGGTACCCCTCGACGCGGTAACTACCGGTGATCTCCACCCAGGTGATGACGCGCGCCTGCGCGTAACCCGAGCAGTTGCCGTAGTTCACGTCGTAGTCCTTCACACCCACCGTCCACGTGCCCGCCTTGCTGATGGTCACGTTGTCGAGGACCGAGGTCCACGGGTACTGACCCGCGTTACCCGTGACACCCGACGTGGTACCCGGCGACAGCGGGATGTTCAGTCCGGCCGAGCCGCCGCCGGCCGAGAGCCCACCCGTGGGGCCGGTGGTTCCGACTCCGACGTTGGCGCCCGGACCGGTCACGCCGAACGAGGCCGAGATCGCGCCCGGGAACTGGCAGCCCGATTCCAGCGACAGGTTCAGCGTGCCGGCCAGCTTCTTCGGACCACCCTTGATGTCGACGAAGCCGCTCGTGGTGACCCATGCGGTCCGCGTCTGAGCCGTAGCCAGCGTGGTGATGATCTTCGCGTGGTTGTGGTTTGAGCGCAGCACCACGCTGAAGCCACCATCATCGACGACGACCTTCTGTCCATTCGGCAGCGGCACGTACGTGTCGGCGTTCGCGGCACCGGCGGCCAGGGCGCTGGCCGCCGTCGCAACGGCAGCCGCGGCCGCGCCCACACGGAGGGCGGTCTTCCCCACCTTGCTCATTCGTTCCCCTCACCAGGAATCGTCAGTGACGACCCCTCGGTTAGGAGCCGTCGGCCACGCCTTGAGAAGCACGCAGCAAAAGCGACACACAATGCACGGCAGGCGCGCATGTACCGCGTCCGCGCTCCCGGACTGATCGGTGGCGCGGTCCATGTCTCCCCGGCGTTTCACGGCCGGTTCGCGGCGCAGCATATCCACAGGAAAAGCAAAGGGGCAACATAAGAATTCAGGGCGATTTGCGCAGGTTGGATGGGGTATCCGGGCTCACAATCCGCCGCCGGATGCGCGCCCACCTGCACCTTCGCGAGCGACCTGTACTTAGCTCACCGCAGCAGGCGAGATGTGATGACGCCCATGTCGCTTAGAATTCACTCAGCTTGCACTGAATAGTCATGTCTTCGCACGGCGCCGGTTAGCATCCGGGAGAACCCCCGGTGAACAAACGAAGAGCCGCTCCGTTGAATCGGAGCGGCTCTTCGCGTTGCGTGGTGGGCGAAACGGGTCGATCAGTGGTGGGGCGGCCGGTTCTCCGCGATCCAGCGGTCGCGGTCGGCCCCCGCACCGTCGGTCCGCACATCGTCGCTGGTCTGCGCGGCGTCACGGACCTGCTCAGGAAGCACGTCACCGAAGATCCGCGAGACCTCGTCCGCGGACCAATCCCGGCCCGCGGGCACTATCCGGCCTGGTCGTCCGCGCCGGCGACGTGCTCGATGACGTGCGCCGCAAGCGGAATGAGGGTAGCCATGCCGTCCCGGATCGCTGCGCGGGACGATGCGAGATTGACCACCACGGTGCTTCCGGACACGCCGGCGAGTCCCCGGGACAGCCCCGCGTCGGTCGCGCCGGCCGCGAGCCCGGACCCGCGCAGCGCCTCGGCGATACCCGGCAACCGCTTGTCCAGGATGTCGGCGGTCGCCTCTGGCGTCACGTCGCGCGCCCCCACACCGACACCGCCGATGGTGACCGCGAGGTCGACACCACCGATCACGGCCGTGTTGAGCGCGTTGCGGACCGCCACCTCGTCCGACGGCACGACGACGACGCCGTCTACGACGAAGTCGGCCTCCTCGAGGAGTTCCGTCACCAGGGCGCCCACCGGCTTCGCACCGCCGGCAGCGCGGCTGCCGCGATCATCGACCACGATCACCAGCGCGCGCCCCACCGTGTCGGCAACGGCAGTGACCTCGTCGGCGATCCCGCTCACCGTGTCGTCTGAGGGCTCCGCGATGTCGTTGAGCCACCCCGTTGCCGCGACCGCACTGTTCTCCGTCATGACCCTCACCTCTTCGTCCTACTTCAGCGTGTCCAGCGTGACCTCGGCCGTCTTCGATCCCCCGCCGCCCGGCACCGTGTAGGTGATATTCACCGTCGCACCCGGTGCATATGAACGTACCGCTCCGATCAGGGCGATGCCGTCCGGGATCTGCAGATCGTTGACCTTGGTGATCGCGGCGCCCTTGGGAATCCCGGCGCGCGCAGCCGCGCCGCCCTCGCTCACGCTCGAGATCACTGCGCCCGGCTGCGCCGCCGAGACCGACGAGACCTCCACGGTCACGCCGAGTGCAGCGTGGGTCGCCTTGCCTTCGTCGATCAACTGCTGGCTGATGCGCTTGACCTGGTTCGACGGGATCGCGAAGCCCAGGCCGATGCTGCCGCTCTGCTGCGAACCGCCGTCGGCGGTCTGCCCCTGCATCGACGCGATCGCCGAGTTGATGCCGATCAGTTCGCCGTTCATGTTGACCAGCGCGCCGCCCGAGTTACCGGGGTTGATCGCCGCATCGGTCTGGATCGAGTCGATCACCGTGGTCTGGTCCGACGACTTACCGGAGGTCGCCACCGGTCGGTTGAGCGCCGAGACGATGCCGCTGGTGACGGTTCCCGACAGGCCGAGGGGCGCGCCTACGGCCACCACGTCCTGCCCGACGGCCAGCTTGGAACTGTCGCCGATCACGATGGGCGTGAGGTCGGTGCGGTCCACCTTGAGAACCGCGAGGTCGGAGACGGCGTCGGCGCCCTTGATCGTGGCGGTCGCCGTGCTGCCGTCGGCGAAGGTGACGGTGATCGCGCCGCCGGGAGCCGTGCCCTCACCGTCGATGACGTGGTTGTTCGTGAGGATCAGGCCGTCCTTGGTGAGGATCACACCCGAGCCGGTGTCGCCCTGTTGACCCACGGCGTACTCGATCGAGACCACCGAGGGCAGCACCTTCTGCGCCACCTCCTGCACCGAGCCCTTGACCGCCGGGGGCGCCTGCCCGTTCTCGGCGGCCACCGTCATCGTCGACGAGCCACCCGAGCCGCTGGTCAGGGCCGCGCCGACCAGCCCGCCGCCCAGCGCTGCGACCAACGCGATCACCACGGCGAGCACCGCGAGCACACCCAGTCCGGGGGCTCGACGACCGGTGACCGACGGTGCCTGCGGCCCCCCGGGCGGGGCTGGGTATCCCGAACCACCGAGCGGCGAGGTCGGCTGGTAGCCGCCCGCGCCCGGCTGACCGGGCTGATGCTGCCCCTGGGGGTAGCCCGCGCCGGGGTAACCGCCCGGTCCGCCCTGGTAACCCCCCTGCACGCCCGGGTATCCCCCTTGTGCGCCGGCGGGGTACCCGCCTGCGGCCGGATATTGGCCGCGGTGCTGCTCATACGCCCACGGCGAGCCACCCTGCGCGGCGCCGGGCTGCCCGGAACCGCCTGGACCCGTGCCCGACTGCGCGGCATTGCGCTCCGGGTCGCCACCCTGTGTCATTGCCCCATCCTCGTCTCGTCCGACGTGTCGGCTGTGTTCCCACCGACCACCTTGCGTGCATTGTCTGTTAAGTCGCTGTGTGCCCGTTGTCGCTTTGTCGGTAACGAACGGTACCGCCGTGGCACCGCCCGCGCGGACCGCCTCACCACCTGCGGAGGACGTTCGCGAGCGACCGGATTCCCCGGCAGCGTGATCGCGATGAGAGCGCCCCCGGTGCCGGAGTCGCCCACGGTCACGCTGCCGCCGTGCCGCACGACCACCTGCTTGACGATGGCCAACCCGAGCCCGGAGCCCGGCATCGACCGCGACGCCATCGACCGGTAGAACCGTTCGAACACCAGGTCACGATCCTCGACCGGAATACCCGGCCCACTGTCGGCCACCGTCAGGACCGCGCGTTCCACCCCGATCTCGCGCAACTCGACGCGCACCACAGCGCCGTCGGGCGAGAACTTCGCGGCGTTGTCCAATACGTTGATCACCGCACGCGAGAGCCCACCGTGGTCGCCGTACACGCGCCACGGCGCCGTCGTCACCTGGAATCGCACGTCCGGACGTCGACGTTGGACCCGCTCGACCGCCTTCTCCACCACCTCTTCGAGGTCGACATTCTCGTGCACGGCCTCGGGCGCATCCTCGCGCGCCAGGTCGACGAGGTCACCGACCAGCGTCGTCAGCTCCTCGACCTGCGCCAGAACATCCTCCGAGAGCTCCTTCATCTCCAGCTCGGGGATGGTCGGCGCACCCGGCTGCCGAGACGCGATGAGCAGCTCGACGTTGGTACGCAGGCTCGTGAGCGGCGTGCGCAGCTCGTGCCCCGCGTCCGCGACCAGCCGCGATTGCCGGTCGCGGGACTCCGCCAGCGCCGTGAGCATCGTGTTGAAGCTGGTGGTGAGGCGGGCGAGCTCGTCCCGTCCCACCACCGGAATCGGCGTGAGGTCATCGGTGCGCGCCACCCGTTCGGCAGCCTCGGTGAGCCGCTGCACCGGTCGCAGACCGCCGCGCGCGACGGCGGTGCCGGCCACAGCCGCCAGCACCACACCGCAGGCCCCCACCACGGTCAGCACCACCGCGAGTTCGCTCAGCAGGTTCCGGGTGGGGTTGAGGTCTTCCGCCACGATCAGAGTGACACCGTTGTCCAGATGCTGCGCCAGCACGCGCGTGTCGCCCACCGAACGCAGCGACGTCGTCTGACGGCCGGCGATCACCGCGCGCTCCGGATCGCCGATCGGGACACTGCCCGAGTGGTACGGCGTGCCGTCCGGGTATACGACCATCGTCCTGTTGACCGACAGGTCCGGGCGGAACATGAGCATCATCATCACGGTGGTGAACTGCGTGACCGGGCTGGACATCGCCGGTGCGACGGAGTTCATCTGTTGGTGTAGCCGATTGTCCACGTCGGAGTACATGGCCCGCTTGACCACGAAGAACGCCGACGCCGCCATCACCGCGACGGCCACGCCCACCACCACAGCGGCCAGCAGTGTGACCCGCCAGCGGAAGCTGACCTTGCGGGTGAACGGGTTGGGATCCCGCATCGGACGCCGATGCCGCGCGGTATCAGCGCCGATCCCGGTCACGGCGGAGTTTCGCGGAGCACATATCCGACTCCGCGCACGGTGTGAATCAACCGGGGCTCGCCGCCGGCCTCCGTCTTACGGCGCAGGTAGCCGACGTAGACCTCGAGCGCGTTGCCCGACGTGGGGAAGTCGTATCCCCACACCTCTTCGAGGATCCGGCTGCGAGTGAGCACCCGGCGCGGATTGGCCATCAGCATCTCCAGCAGGCTGAACTCGGTGCGGGTGAGGCTGATCGAGCGGTCGCCGCGGGACACCTCGCGGGTGACCGGGTCCATCGTGAGGTCCTCGAACGCGAGCACTTCGGACTCGGCTCCCACCTCGGGGGTCGCCCGCCGAAGCAGCGCCCGCATCCGTGCCAGCAACTCCTCGAGCGCGAACGGCTTGGGAAGGTAGTCGTCGGCGCCCGCATCGAGGCCGCTCACTCGATCGCTCACCGCGTCCCGAGCCGTGAGCACCAGGATCGGTAGGTCGTCGCCTGCACTCCGCAACCGCCGACACACCTCCAGGCCGTCGACCCGTGGCATCATCAGGTCCAGGACCAGTGCGTCCGGCCGGTTGCCCGCGATGTGATCCATCGCGTCCTGCCCGTCGAACGCCGTGTCCACCTGATACCCGTTGAACGTGAGCGAGCGGCGCAGCGATTCGCGCACCGCTCGATCGTCGTCCACCACCAGAATGCGCATGGTTCACAGTCTTACCGAACAGGCTTGTGAAATCCCTGAGACAGGCCAGGTCCCGGCTTGCGTGTCCGGCCTGCGGAGTCGTCGGTGCGGCCGCACCGTCGCCGTAGCTCCCCATCGTCCGACACCGGCACCATCGCACGCAGCCTGCCCCAGCTGACGAACGCGCACGCGATGGGGACGGCGACATCACGTAGTGGCCCGCACTTTCCGTAGGGATCTGCCCGCCGCAGAGATCGGAAGA
>CAJCHX010000215.1 GCA_903970215.1 Acidobacteriaceae bacterium | reverse complement strand
TGATCGACAAGGCCCTGGGACTGGGTAAGCCGACCCCCGCCGAGACCTACTCGTCGAGCGAGCACCTGTTCGCCGATCTGGGCATCGACCCGTCCGCCACCGGCCGGCCGGCCGGTGCGCCGAGCCCACGCGAGGACGGCCAGGTCGTCGAGCGCCGCGAGCGCACGCGCCCGACCGCCACACGCGCGCGCCGCCGCATCCGCGCCGGGCAGACGGTGGCCGCGGGCGCGACCGCGGGCGAGGCGACCGACGGCGCTACGCCGGCGGCGCGTGCCGACGGCCCCGCAGACGACTCCCCGGCAGCCGACTCCACCGACGGTGACGGGGCCCGCACCGCGCGGCGCCGGCGTCGTCGTCGCCGCTCCGGCGGCCGGTCCGACGCTGCCGAGCCCGCGGAGGCGGCCTCCACGGAGTAGCCCGTTAGGGTGGGAGCCGTGGTGAGACCCGAGCGCCGGACCCCTGTGGACATCGCGATCGCGGCCCTGATCGTGGTCGTCGTCGCGGTCGCCGTGGTCGCGGTGTGGAGCACCAGCAGCGCCCGGCACACGACAAGTGTCGTCGCAGCGTCCACCGCCCCGGTCCCCGAACCGCTCGGCAGCCTCCCCGCCACACTGCGTCCAGCGTGGTCGACGCGATCGACGGTGCCGGTCCAGGTGGTCGCGGGGACCGTGGTGACCGGGCACGACGGCACGGTCGAGGGGATCGACGCGACCAGCGGCGGCACATTGTGGCGCTATACCCGCAACGAGAACCTGTGCGGGTTGATCTCGAATACGTCGACGGTGCTCGCCTTCTATCCGGACGCGCGCGGATGCGGCGAGGTCACGGCGCTCGATCCGGCCACCGGTGAGCGCCGATACGCGCGGTCCAGCCGCGAAGACAAGGCCGTCACACTGACCACGGACGGGTCGTACGTGGCCGCGCAGTCCCCGGCGCGCGTCGACGTGTTCCGCTCGGACCTCGTGATGACCACGGAATACGGAGCACCCGACGTCCCCGTCAATCCGGCCACCCAGCCGCGGGCGGGCTGCACCCAATTGTCTGCGATGCCCGCCGGCACGCAGATCGACATCCTCGAGCGCTGCCCCACCGAGCCCGACCCGCGGATCACGGTGATCTCCTCCACTCCGAAGGACGCGCTCGCACCGGAGGTGAGCATCAGCACCGTCGCCTCCGCCCTCGGCGCCGACGACCACGTGCGGATCGTGGGCGCCACATCGAACGCCCTCGCCGTCTACGTGCCTGCCCAGAGCGGGCTGTCGGCCCGGTTGACGCTGCTCGGGAACTCCGGCGACGTACTCAGCAGCCGCGACATCGCGGTGGGGCCGGGCGGTCCGCCGGCCGACGTGCCGATCACCGACGACGGTGGGGTGCTCACCTTCTACACCGGCGCCGACACGCTCGTGCTGGACGCGACCACGCTGGCGCTGCGGCTGATCATCCCGCAGACCCGTGGTCCGGGCGCCGTGATCGGCAACCAGATCGTGGTGCCGGGCGCGTCGACACTGACCGCGTACGACCTGCAATCGGGGATCGAGGGGCTCGCGGTGCCGGTGGTACGGCCCGGCTACACGTCCGGCCCGGTGCTCACCGACGTCGCAGGCCAGAGCGTCGTGTGCCGCTGGGGCGACACGGTGCAGGCCTACCGGGCATGAGCCGGGGCTGTGGCGTGTCTCGTAACCGCTTGAACCACACGATGATCGCGGCGCGGACTGCTCCGGCGCGGCCCGTCGGCCGCCTACGCTGATCCGGGTGGACATTCCGGCCGGCCTCGACGAACGTCGCCGCCTCGGTCCGGATTGGGCGTCCTGGCTGAACCGCCTGCCCCGGCTGTGCGACGACCTGCTCGGCGAGTGGGAGCTGCGCCGGGACGGCGACGCACTCCACGGCCACGCATCCATCGTCCTGCCGGTCCGCCGCGCCGACGGCACCGACGCGATGCTCAAGGTGGCGTTCGACGGCGACCGGGAGTCGGAGCACGAGCACCTCGCGCTCACGCTCTGGGCGGGCGACGGTGCCGTACGCATGTATCGCGCCGATCCGGCCCGGCGCGCGACGCTGCTGGAGAAACTGCACCACCGCGACCTCACGCAGGAGTGGGACATCGAGGCCTGCGAGGTCGTCGCCGGTCTCTACCCGCGCCTGCACCGCCCCGCGCCTGCCCGGTTGCGCCCACTGAGCGGCTTCCTCGCGCGCCGGCTCGATGCCCTGCAGCATGACGCCGGCGACGTCCCGGTCCCGCGCCGCCTTATCGACCAGGCATCGAGACGGGGCCGCGAGTTCGTGGCAGACCCCGAATCGATCGGTCGCATCGTGCACGGCGACCTTCACTACGGCAACGTCCTGCGCGCCGACCGTGAGCCCTGGTTGGTGATCGACCCGAAGCCGATGTCGGGCGACCCGCATTACGAGGTGGCGCCGCTGCTGTGGAACCGATGGGACGAGATGGACGGCTACCTGCGCCCATCGATCCAGCGACGCTTCTACACGGTGGTCGAGGCGGCCGGATTCGACGAGGACCGCGCCCGCGACTGGGTGATCGTGCGGATGGTGCTCGACGCGCACTGGGCGGTCGAGGGGGCGAAGCGCGGCAACCGCGCTCTCGGGGCGGACGAACAGGACCGGATCACCCGCTGCGTCAGCGTGGCGAAGGCGGTGCAGCGCTAGCCTCGGGGTCCCACTCCCGCAGCGGCGCACCGTCTTTCACGTGTGCCCACAGGTTCTCAGCGAGTTCACGATAAGCGGTGGCGCCCTTGTTCTTCCGGCCGGCGAGCACCGTCCGGCCGGCGGCGTTGGCTTCGGCGAACCGCACCGTCCGCGGAATCGGCGGGGCCAACACGGCGAGCCCGTAGCGATCGGCGACATCCGCGAGGATGTCCCGGCTGTGAGTGGTACGCGAGTCGTAGAGCGTCGGAATCGCGCCCAGCAGAGCGAGATCCGGATTGGTGATGCGCTGAACGTCCCGGACGGTCTTGAGCAGTTGCCCGACACCACGGTGCGCGAGCGTCTCGCACTGCAGCGGAATCGCCACCGCGGCAGCGGCAGTCAGGCCGTTGAGGGTGAGCACCCCCAAACTGGGCGGGCAGTCGACGAGCACCACGTCGAACCGATCCGCCACATCCGCGAGGGCGCGCTTGAGCGCGTACTCCCGGCCCGCGCGCATCAACAGCAGGGCCTCGGCGCCGGCCAGATCGAGGGTTGCGGGGAGCATGGTCACGCCGTCCTCCGTGTCGAGCAGGACGTCGCCGATCGGGACCTCCTCGAGCAGTACGTCGTGCACGCTGCGCTCCAGGCGATCCGGGTTGCGTCCCAACGAGAACGTGAGGCAGCCCTGCGGATCGAGGTCGACGACGAGGACACGGGCGCCGAGCTCTGCGAGGGCGGCACCCAGACTCGCCACCGTGGTGGTCTTCGCGACGCCGCCCTTCTGATTCGCAACGGCGAGCACGAAGGTCATACGGGCGACCCTACCGACAGTGCGGCAGGATGGGGCGGTGACCACCTCCACGCCGACCAATCCGGTGCCGCGCTACCGTCTCATCATCATCCGCCACGGCGAGACCGAGTGGTCCGCAACCGGGCGGCACACCGGCAGCACCGACCTGCCGCTCACCGACATCGGCGTCCTGCAGGCCAAGGCACTCGGCACAGTCGTCGACGAGATGGACCTCGCCGGCGACGTGTCGGTGTGGTCGAGCCCACGGTTGCGCGCGCAGCGCACCGCAGCACTCGCCGGTTTGACTGTGACCCGCATCGATCCCGACCTGGCGGAGTGGGACTACGGCGTGTATGAAGGCCGCACCTCCGCCGACATCCGCCGCGAGGTGCCGGATTGGAGCATCTGGACACACGGCGCACCGGGCGGCGAGAGCACTGCTCAGGCAACGGAACGGGTGGACCGAGTGCTCGCTCAGGCGGAGGCTGCGATGACCGACGGTGACGTGGTGCTGGTGGGCCACGGCCACTTCAGCGCGGCGCTCACCGCCCGGTTCCTCGGACAGCCGATCGAGTTCGGGCGACACGTCCGGGTGCTCCCCGCGTCTGCGTCGGTGTTCCACTTCGACCACGACGCCGTGCCGACGGTGCGAGTCTTCGGCCGCACCGGCTACGACTCGCTCGACTACGACGGCCGGTAGCTCTGCGCCCGGCCCGGGGCAGCCGGACCGCTACTCCTCGCGGCGGTACCCGGCGTCCAGCCATGCCACCGTCGCCGGGCTGAACAGCAGCACCAGCACCGCGACGGCGAGAACCAGGACCGGTATGCCCAGCACGGGCTGGTGCGAGGGGAAGATCATCTGGTACCCCACCGGCAGCAGCAACAGGTTGGTGAGCACGCCCAGCGTGCGGCCCCACCGGTGACCGGTCCACAGTGCCCAGCCGCCGGCGAGTACCGCGGCCCCCATCGGGACCAGCCAGAACGTCAGACCGTAAGCCCCGCGCGCGGAGGTGGCGTGCCCGGTCAGACCCACGATCAACTCGACCACACCGACGATCACGGCGGCCACCCCTTCGGCCGCCACCAGGGCTCCGGCGATGCGCGCAGCGCGCGGCGAGGCGGTGGTCCGACCGGGTGCGTTCACGCCGGCAAGACTATCGACTCCGTCGCCGATGCATCGGACGGGCCGCGGACTCCCGCTCGTTCCACGCCCCGTCCGCCCCCGTCGGTACGCTGACCGTCGTGCGCGCGCTCCTGATCGTCAACCCCAACGCGACCTCGATCACGCCCGCGGGGCGCGATCTGGTCGCCATGGCCCTCAAGTCCGAGCTCGACGTGGTCGAGGCGCAGACCGAGTGCCGCGGCCACGCCGGGGAGCTCGCCCGGCAGGCCCGCGCTGACGGCATCGATCTGGTGATCGTGCACGGCGGCGACGGCACCGTCAACGAGGTGGTCAACGGGATCCTGGAGGACGACGGCGCACCCGGCGGCCGCCCGATCGCAGACCCCCGGACGCTGCCCGCGATAGCGGTGATCCCCGGCGGCAGCGCGAACGTGTTCGCGCGCTCCCTCGCGGTACCCCGCGACCCGCTGCAGGCGACTGTGCATCTCTCGGACCTGTTGGCACGCAACACTTTCCGCACGATAGGCATCGGCCGGGCAGCCCACCGATGGTTCCTATTCAACGCCGGCGTGGGCGTCGACGCGGAGGTGATCGCGAACATGGAGGCACTGCGGGACCGCGGCCGGGCGGCGACGTCCGCGCTGTACGTCCGCACCACGATCCGCACGTTCTTCGCCGCCGCGCGCCGCGAACCCACGCTCACCGTGCACGTGCCCGGTCAGGACCCCGTCGACGGCGTCCACTTCGCGTTCGTGTCCAACGCCAGCCCCTGGACGTTCCTCGGCGACCGCGCCGTGGTCACCAACCCGGGAACCGACTACGGATCCGGCCTCGGCGTGTTCGCGTCGCGGTCGATGCGCACCCTGCCGAACCTCCGCCTGGTGCAGCAGATGCTCTCTCCCCGCCGCACCGACGGGCCGAGTGTCCGACACCTGCTGCGCGAAGACGACCTGGCACAGGTGCGGATCACCGCGACCGGCCCCATCCCGGCCCAGGTCGACGGCGACCACATCGGCGACTGCGAAGACGTAACCTTCTGGTATTCACCAGAGCGCATCCGTGTGGTCGCGGACCTGCCGCCGCTACCCCGCGTCCGCTGACCGAACGGCCCCGGACGATTCGACCCACTCCGACCCGAACGGATCGGGCACGAGTGTGAGATCCGCAAAACCCATTGCATCATCGCAGCGTATGCGGCTATGGTGGCTGTCGCGCTGCAGCCCGCGGCGCAGTGTAGTACAACGGACTGTACGGCCGAAGATCACCCCCCCCTTGTGATCTCGAGCACCAACATGCTCGAAGCTCTTGACTATCGCTTGGAACCTGGAAGTATTCAATCCAGTAACAACGCGGAAACATGTCGGTTCGACCGCGTTAACAGCCCGTAAAATGCTTGGCGCGCAATGCGCCTGTGAAGGAGTGTGCAGAGATGGACTGGCGCCACAAGGCGATCTGTCGCGACGAGGACCCCGAGCTGTTCTTCCCCGTCGGCAACAGCGGTCCGGCTATCGCCCAGATCGCGGACGCGAAGCTCGTCTGCAACCGGTGCCCCGTGACCGCCGAGTGCCTGTCCTGGGCTCTCGAGTCCGGCCAGGATGCCGGTGTGTGGGGCGGTATGAGCGAGGACGAGCGACGAGCGCTCAAGCGTCGCAACGCCCGCACTCGGGCTCGCACCACCGTCTGACGTAGTACATCACGAAGGCCCGGTGGTGCGTCCACCGGGCCTTCGTCATGTCCGGAGGCGGTGTCCGGGGGCGCCTGTCCGGACGCGGTGTCCGGAGGCGCCTATCCGAAAGCGGTGTCCAGCGGCGGTGTCCACCGGCGAGGACGCACCCGCTCGTAGGCGACTACGAGACCGGCTGCAGCGGCACCGTCAGCACCGCATCCGTACCACCACTGCCGCCCGGCACCATCGTCAACTCGCCACCCAACTCGGATGCGACCAGCGTCAACACGATCTGCAACCCGAGCCGGTCCGATTGGTGCAGGTTGAAGTCGTCGGGCAGGCCGTTGCCGTCGTCGCGGACGATCACCTCGAGCAATCGGGTGGAGCGCTTCGCGATCAACTCGACGGTTCCCCGCACGTCCGGGTCGAAGGCGTGTTCCAGCGCGTTCTGGATCAGCTCGGTGATCACCATGACCAGCGGCATCGCCCGGTCGGCGTCGAGATAGCCCACGTCGCCGTGTCGCGCGATGGTGACCAGTGCTCCCGGCGCGGATACGTCGGTCATGATCGGGACCAGGTGGTCGAGCACGTCGTCGACGTCCACCTGCTCGTCCACCGACATCGACAGCGTCTCGTGCACCAGCGCGATCGAAGCGACCCGTCGCACAGACTCGGTGAGCGCGAGTTTGGCCTCCTCGTTCGATGTCCTGCGTGCTTGCAGCCGCAACAGGGCCGACACGGACTGGAGATTGTTCTTGACCCGGTGGTGGATCTCGCGGATCGTCGCATCCTTCGAGATCAGGGCCCGGTCGCGGCGTTTGAGCTCCGTCACGTCACGGATCAGCACCGCCGCGCCGGCCGGTCGCGCATGCGGACGCAAGCCCAGCGCCCGCAGAACGACGGTGACACCGCCGGTCGACACCTCGACCCGCGCCCCCGCGCCGTGCGACAGCGCGCCACGCAGTCCCTCGCCCAGTTCCTCGGACTCGAAGGTGTCACCCACCAGTCGAGTGGTCAGAGACGCCAGGTCGGCGCCGGTCAGGTCGGCCACGGCGCCCATCCGGCGGTACGCCGACTGCGCGTTGGGGCTCGCGAAGACCACCACCCCGTCGGCGTCCAATCGGATGAAACCGTCACCGGCCCGCGGCGACGCCTGCCCGGTGGGCCGCTCCTCGGCTTCCGGGAAGGTGCCGTCGGCGAGCATCTGGCAGAGCGCGTTGGCGCAGTCGTAGTACGCGACCTCGAGCGGGCTGGGGATACGCGGCTGGGTCACGTTGAAGTCGCGCGTCAGCACGGCGATCACCGCACCGTCCCAGCGCAGCGGCACCGCTTCACGACGGACGCGCATCGGTCCCCGCCAGACCGGCTCGGTGGCGCGGGCG
>CAJCHX010000214.1 GCA_903970215.1 Acidobacteriaceae bacterium | reverse complement strand
CCCACTTCGTCCGCTGGCGTGACGACCGCACGCCCGAGTCCTGCACCTACGAGCAGCTCGAGCAGCCGCTCACCTACGCCCTCGACGACATCGTCCCTGGGCTCGGAAGATGAACGAGCCGCTCGTCAACAGACTGGTCTGCGAGACGCTCTCCTCAGTCATTTTCGTTGGCGATTATTGTCAGCTGGAGTTCAACGGCCCACGGTTGAGCGCTTACGTCTGGCCCAAGATCGTGACCGCGACGACCGCACGATCTTTCGGAGATCCCGGCTACCGCGACCTGCTGTGCTCGTTCATAGGTCACGACGTCGAAGCGGCTCATGATCGGCCCGCAGTCGGCATCGTGCTCGAATTTGCGATTGGGTCCATTGTCATCAACCCCGAGCCATCGGACCTGTCCGGCCCCGAGATCGCAATGCTCAGCGGTTTCATCGATGACCCGAGCTGGGACATCTGGCGACCGGGCGAGGACACCTTCGCCGGACGCGACTGGTTGTGAGCGCTCATCGAACTGGATAGGTGGCGATCATTCGCTCCCAGGCTTCAACGGCGAGCGACAGGTGCGTCATTGGCGTTCTCAGGAGCAAGTAGTAGTCGAAAATGTCCGGATCACCAGGCTCGGTCAGCCATGGTGGACGAGACTCCAGCGATAGGTGGACCCGGACGACCGCACCGTCGTCGGTCCGATCGGCCAAGCTGAAAGCGACGTTGGGCTCGGTGAACACGAGCAACCGCTCTTCCTTGCTGCCGCCGAACGGAGTGGGCCACACCGAGCCGTCGACAACGCCACGCAGCCAATCGCGAAGGCTTCGTGCTTCCCAGGTGGTCAGGCACGGATCCCGAAACGACCAGGCGCGCCCATCCTCGGTCACAGCGTCTCCCGAAACGATCAGCCAGTTCGCATCCCAGTCCTTCCCGGTGCCGTCGCCGTGGTTGGCTGGGTACTGATAACCGACGATCGCGAGGTGGATTTGCGGCCCGCCGTCCTCGCCAAGCACCATTGCTTTGCCGGTCATTGATCCCACTCCCAGTCCTCCACTGTGTCGTGCACCGGGATCGAGTTGATGTGGAGATCCGACCGCCACTGCGCTGGTTCCAACTTCTTGAGGAGACGTCGAGCCTGGGCTTCGGTCGTGAACGCCCCGGCCTGAAAGGCCGCGCCTGGCTCCCGCGGATCGGAATACTCGACCACCCAAGCGATCAGGGGTTCTCGATACGAGGGAGGCGGAACGAACTGCGCAAGCCTCGACCTCAGCGCGGTCTCGGCGCTGGCTTTCGTTGCGCCGACCGACTCCTCCCAGGTCTCGAGCAGCTTGAACACATCAAGATCGACCCCGTCCAGACCGTCGTCGCCCGCAAGGTCACGAACCAGCGCCATGAAGGCTCGGAAGAAGTCGGGGACTGCCCTCTCGTCGGCAAGCAGCGCTCGAGCTTCGTCGATGAGGCGTCGGCGAGCGGCGATGAAGGTGTCCTCGGTCATCGCGCTCCTCGATCCGATCTCGCTGTCACGAAGGTCTCCCGGGCACCATGACCGAGGTGCCTCCCCAAGAGCGCCAACTGAGCGAGTTCGACTGGGCCCGTTGTTGAGCGTCGGTGGACAACCGGTCGTCGTGCGCCTCGAAGGCCCCCCACCACCGACGCGCGTCAGCGATGAACTCATCGACCGGCACCGGAGTGGAATCCGCTCTCTCGACGGACAGCTCGGCGAAGTACACAACGCCCTGCAATGCGAAGGAATCCCAGCCGTAGCCCGGCCCCGGGCGACCGCATTCGGTGAACCAGTGCAACGTGTGGTCGCCGTCGGCAGAATCAGCGCCAAGAGACAGGCTAGGCGTGACGTTCCAGTCGTCGCTCGGGTCGGTGATGTCGATGAAGGACCATCCATACATCGCATCGGCCTGTGTCAGGCTCGCAAAGAAGCTCTCGACGTCCTCGAGCGAATCCAGCGGAACGACAGGCCCCGGTTCCTGACCCTGCTCGCGCCGGAGGATGACCTCGATCCTGCTCACGCCGGCGAGCAAGAGAAGACGCCGCGGGTCGGGATCGATCGGGCCGACTTCGGGGAGTGCCGCGACCTCCAGCAGCAACTGAGCCATACGCGACGGCGCGTCGAAGCGCAGACCGCAGACCTGGGACTCGTTGAGGGCCAGGTCGAGCCCATCGACCAACCGTTGATTCCACTCCACGATCACAGAATGCCCTGGAGATCGCGGCCTGGCGACCGCGAATACGATGCCCTCAGCGGAGCCGCCCGGGCAGGCCCGAGCCGGACTTTTAGATTCTTTTAGACATCGTTCGATTGGGTCGTCACGCTTTC
>CAJCHX010000213.1 GCA_903970215.1 Acidobacteriaceae bacterium | reverse complement strand
CGCCGGCACCGGGCGGAGTACATCACCGCCGGTGTCGGGGCGTTCGGTGCCCACGCCGCGTCGGTCGTGCTCAAGCGCATCGTGCGCCGCCGCCGTCCCGAGCACCCTGCGATCTCCGTCGGCGTCGGGACCCCCAGCAGGCTGAGCTTCCCGTCGTCGCACGCGACGTCGTCGACCGCGGCAGCGATCCTGCTCGGCCGGGCATCGGGCGTGCCCGGGGGTGCGCTGCTGGGCCCCGCGATCGTGGTTCCGCCGATGCTCACCTCGCGGCTGGTGCTGGGTGTCCACTACCCGACGGACGTCGCGGGAGGCGCCGCGATCGGCGCGCTGAGCGCGGTCCTCGCCATCGAGGGTGAGAGACTGATCCGTCGGCGAGCCGACGCGGCCACGCGCGGCCGGACCGCCACCGCCGGGAACAGCACTGTGCGAACGACATCGAAGGGACAGCCGAGCTGATGAGCGAGGAGCCGATCGAGCACGGCGAACTGCGGGCGCCGTCGAACCTCGTGACCGGGCTGATCAAGGCGGTGCGCCCGCGGCAATGGGTGAAGAACGCGCTGGTCCTGGTGGCTCCGTTGGCTGCGGGGCTGAGCGGTATCTCCGCCCACGGGTTGGTCGGCGTGGGAGTCGCCTTCGTCTCGTTCTGCTTGGTGGCTTCGGCCGTCTACCTGATCAACGACGCCCTCGATGTCGAGGCCGATCGGGCCCACCCGACCAAGCGGTTCCGGCCGATCGCCGCAGGTGTCGTCCCGCGCAACCTCGCGTTCGGGCTGGCGGTGGTGCTGGCCGTCGCGGCGCTGGCGCTGGCCTTCGTCGCGAACTGGCACCTGGTGGTGGTGATCGCCGTGTATCTCGCGATCCAGCTGGGCTACTGCTTCGGGCTCAAGCATCAAGCGGTCATCGACATCTGCATCGTGAGCTCCGGCTTCCTGCTTCGTGCCGTCGCCGGTGGTGTCGCGGCTGATCTGCCCAAGGGACTGTCGCAGTGGTTCCTGTTGGTGATGGCCTTCGGGTCGCTGTTCATGGCGGCGGGTAAGCGCTACGCCGAGCTGCAGCTGGCCGAGCGGACAGGCGCCAAGATCCGCAAGTCGCTGGAGTACTACACCACCACGTACCTGCGGTTCGTCTGGACGATGGCGGCCACGGCGGTCGTTCTCTGCTACGGGCTGTGGGCGTTCGACAAGGCCCACCCGGCCAATGTCTGGTACTCGCTGTCGATGGTGCCCTTCACCGTCGCGATCATGCGGTACGCCGTGGACGTCGACGGTGGCGAGGCGGGCGAGCCCGAGGAGATCGCGCTGGGCGACCGTGTGCTGCAGGTCCTGGCGGTGGCATGGATGGGAGCAGTCATTGTCGCGGTCTACGTCTCCTAGCCACGCTTCGGAACCGTCGCGCAGTTCGGTGCCCGGGACACCCGGAAGCGGCC
>CAJCHX010000212.1 GCA_903970215.1 Acidobacteriaceae bacterium | reverse complement strand
GGAGTGGGTCGTGAACCGCAGAGTTGCCCTGGTGGC
Organism: Acidobacteriaceae bacterium; assembly: GCA_903970215.1. Classification (GTDB taxonomy): domain Bacteria; phylum Actinomycetota; class Actinomycetes; order Mycobacteriales; family Mycobacteriaceae; genus Tsukamurella. The sequence goes on along the minus strand of CAJCHX010000212.1, from coordinate 3,175 downwards.
CCTCGGCGTCGTCGTCCTCATGACGGCGGTCTGGTATGCCGCTCTGTGGCGCCCTTCGAGCGAGAAGCTGAGGGCGACGAACGCAGCAACGGCTGCGGCACAGGCCCGCAGCATCCAACTCAAGGGTGACCTCGCTGGGCTGGTGCGACTCGAGAAGACACTCCCGCGGAGCGAGGCAGAGCTGCGTCAGGTGCGGGGAGAGGTGCCAGCGACTTTGTCGGTGGACACTGTCATCGATCAGATCAACGCCATCGCGCTCCAAGACCACATCAAGTGGACAACCGAGAGTCAGTCAGTCGGTGCTGACGCGAGCGCAGCAGGGACGTCGGCGGGGACAGCATCGTCGACGGCTACGACGACACCCACCGCCACCGCCACCGCCTCGTCGACGACGAGTGATTCAGTTGTGCAACTCTCCTTGGACGTGAGCGGCACCTATGCCGATATGTCGACATTCCTGACCAGCCTGCAGCACCGGCCCCGTCTGATCGTCATTGACCAGCTTGCATACGCACCGATATCGGGGGACTCCGTCAGTGTGACCATTACAGCACGGACTTTCTACAACCCGAGCCCCCTACCGGTCATACCGAAGGGTCTCCTCAGGTCATGAGGTCGTCTCGCAGCCGGCGAGTCAAGGTCGCAGTACAGGACCGAGATGAGTCAGGCCTGGGCATTGTCGAGGTGATGGTTGCGTCGCTGATCCTCATCATCGTTGCCATATCTATCGGCAACATGGTGATCGACTCCCTCAGTGCTGCGCTGATCAGCCGGCAGCGGGAGGCGGCGGCGAGCATCGCCAGCAACGTCGTGGAGAACGCCAAGGGCCTTGGGCAGGCCGCCCTGGTCGCCGAGACGGCCAGCACCACGCCTTGTCCTGCGTCGACGCAACCGGTCCGTGTCATCACCTCCCTAAACGAGGCGAGCTTCGACCAGTGCTTCACCACGACGGTGGACCGCACCGTCTACACGGTCTCGCCCACCGTGGCCGTCGGTACGCCCGACGTCGTGACGGTCAAGGTGGCGTGGAACGCAACCAGCTACTCCACCTCCACTGACCTGGGCCAATGAGACCCCGATCCGCACCTCGGGTTCGGGACGAGCGGGGGTTCACCCTCCTCGAACTGGTCGTGGCATCGGCGCTCACCCTCGTCGTCCTCATCATGGGCTACCAGATCCTCAACACGACCACGAGTACCGCAGCGGCGGTGGGTAACCGCGCCCAGAACAGCACCGCAGCCCGACTCGTCATCGACTCCCTCGAGGACAACCTGCGCTATGCCGATGCCGTCTGGGTGTGCGGACCGGGGGCGACCGTCCTGACCCCGTGCCCGGCCCCGATCGTCGGGACGGCCACCACCTTGACGGTGCAGAACGCGACAGGGAGCAGCAACGTCGGCCAGGCGGCCTGCACCCAGTGGGCCGTCACGTCCGGCAATCTGACCATGACGACGATCCAAGCGACGTCGGTCGTCGCCACCGGGGTCAGCGTCTACGCGTCCACGACCGGGTTCTCGCAACCCCTCGCACGCCTCGTTCAGGTGGACCTTCAGGTCAACCAGGAGAAGCGTCCCATCGCTGCTGACACCGTGACCCTCCACGACCTGATCGCACCCGACAACCTCACGACCACCCAGGTCGCAGCCTCAGCCACCCCATGCACAGCATGACCCAACGCCCGCACAACCCCGACAGCCCGACGTGCGACGTTAAGAAAGCGAAGGTGCCTCGTCGCGCCCAGTCAGGACGACCTGACGGCTCGGCGGCAACGGTGGCTGCGGTGCGCGATTCAGTCCGAGACGCGCGCCATGAAGTTGCGCCGTGGCCCAGAGCAAAAGAGATCCTGTGAAACACAACCATCGCACCAAGAGATATAAGCATCGCGATGAAGACGGTGTCGCGCTGCTCGTCGCCATCGCAGTCGCCTTCGTCGTCGTACTGCTCAGTACTGCGGCCATCACGCAAAGCGTGAGCGGGCTCTATCAGTCGGGAATCGCCGGCAAGCAGGTCGACAGCACCGATGCCGCCGAGGCGGGTCTCCAGTACGAGGTGAGCCAGATGAACGCTGCTGTGCTCGCCGGTAGCTCGAGCTTCGCCTGCAGCTCGACCCTGGCGGGTACGACCAGCGGCGCCTTCAGTTCGTCGTCATCGCTGTACGAAAACGCTCTCCCAGGGACTCCTTCGACGGTGTCGGCTGCGAGCCTCCAGGCAGGCCTGACACCGTGCACCACGGGGTCATCTGTCCCGCTGGTCGCAGGCGACACCTACCTCATTTCGTCGACGGGGACCACGACCGCGAAGACGACGGGAACGAAGACCGAGGAGTCGGAGATCTACGTCCCGCCGAACGAGACGTACCAGCCGGGTTCGTTCACGCAGGCGCTGTTCGCCGGCGCCGATTTCGCCGGAAGCGGATCCTTCTCACTTTCCGGTGGGGATACCTACAGCGGGTTCATCTCCGGTTGTGCGAGCAGTCTGCAGTTCGGCGGGAACTACTACACGAACGGCTTGAGCGTGAATGGGGCGCTCCTGCCCTCCGGGCTCTTGCCTGCAAGCCTCAACCTCTCGCTGCCGACCGTCTTCGGTGGCGCCTGCGCCATCTCCAACAACCTCTACGTGAACAACGGGCTCGGTGTGGCCCTGACGCAGGGGAGCAGCGTCGGTGGCAGCGTGTACTCGGCCACGAGCAGCCTCGGCCTGGGTGGAGCCGTGTCGGTCTCGGGAGGCGCCGGGGTCTCGGGGAGCATCTGGTCCGAAGGCCCCGTCACCCTCACGGCCGGTGCCTACGGCGGCAGCGTCTACTCGGGGAGTGCCGGGGGTGTGACGCTCTGCAGTCTGCTGGTCTCGTGCGGGGTCACGGTGGCCGGGAACGTCTACAGCAACGGCCCGGTGGTGATCGGGGGCGGCACGGTCACCGGCAACGTGTACGCAAATGGCGCAGTGACCGTGACGGGTGGCGCAACCGTGAAGGGCACCATCTACTCGAGCGGTGGTTTCAGCGACCTGAACGGCAGCGTAGGCACAGTGGAGAACAGCGGCGGAACGGTCAGCTACACGGCCGGACAGAAGGCCACCGGCCCCCTCTACGAGACGGGTTCGATCAACGTCCCGTGGCTCGGCTATCAGGGTCCGACGGCGGTCTACACGTCCCTCCCCGCCGATTACGCGGCCGCGA
>CAJCHX010000211.1 GCA_903970215.1 Acidobacteriaceae bacterium | reverse complement strand
GCGGCGGCGGCAGGCGATCGACCAGGCCGCCGCCCGGGCATCGATGGCATGGGCGCCGGATGCGCTGGCGGCGAGCTTCAACGCGCTGGTCCGCAGCTGGCTGGTGGACTTCGGCGCTGCGCACTGGTCCGCGGCACGTGCGGTGTCGGCGCCCACCCTGGTGGTGTGGGGCGCACGCGACCTCCTGGTCAGCGTGGAGGTCGCGCCGAAGGTGGTGCGACACATCAAGGGCAGCACCCTGTTGGTGTTCGAGGACGTCGGGCACGTAGCGCAGATGGAGCGCCCCGCGGAGGTCGCGCGCGCCGTGTGGGATCTGATCGAGCGGTACGCCGCCGGACAGGGCGGATGAGGCGCGCCGCGTACTGTGCATCTCGGGCTCCGGGCGTGTCGCGGCGCGAGAGTCGCGAGCGATTCTTCTGCAGCCACCGGGTGTCGGATCAGCAATCAGGCCGCCGTCTGTGACAATGTGGCTCCTGTGACCAGACCCCCCGGCCCCCCGCAGCTCCCCGCCGGCGGCGAGCGCAGCGGGCGGGAGCCGCGGCGTCGTCCCCGCCCGGATCCGTACCAGCCGTTGCGGGCCAGCTGGGACCCGGTCAATTCGGAGCCGGGACGGCAACGGGCTCCACGCGACCGCACGTACCGGAAACAGGGCCCCGTCGGACGGATGCTGACCATCTACGGATGGCGGGCGTACGCCATCCCGGTGCTGGTCGTACTGACGGTCCTGCTCGTGGTGTCGTCGTTGGGGTACAACCCCTTCGCCTCGAAAGCGCCGGACGAGGCCCAGATCGCGGCGGGAGACCTCACGTCACGTATCCCGAACCCGGCCGCCGGCACCGCCCCGGTGGGGGCCCCGACCGGTCGGATGGTGGGTCCGCTCCCGGCCGCCTATGTGCTCCCCGCGGGCGGCCCCTACACCAATAAGGGCCTCAACACCTGGCATATCGTCCCCGGAACCGTCGCCAGATTCGGCAAGGGCACACAGCAGACGTTCACGTACATGATCGCTGTCGAGGACGGGATCGACATGGCGCCGCTGGGCGGCGACCAGGCCTTCGCGGCGATGGTGGATGCCACTCTGCAGAATCCGCAGAGCTGGATCCATGACACACAGATCGCATTCCGGCGGGTGGATCGGGGGCAGGCGAACTTCACGATCTCGCTGACGTCGCCGATGACCACCCGCGACGCGTGCGGCTACCAGATCCAGGCCGAGACGTCCTGCTACAACCCCGAACTCAGTCGCGTGGTCCTCAACGAGGCACGGTGGGTCCGCGGCGCTGTGGCGTTCCAGGGAGACATCACGGGGTACCGGCAATACCAGATCAACCACGAGGTGGGCCATGCCATCGGGTATCCGAATCACGTGGCGTGCCCGGCCAACGGAGCACTCGCACCGATCATGATGCAGCAGAGCTTCGGGGTGGGGAACCGCGACATCTTCGCGCTCGACAAGCAGGCGCAGTACGACAACGACAACGTCTGCAAGGCGAACTCCTGGCCGTACCCGGGGGCGTCGTAGTACAGCTACGGGGCTAAGCCCGACGCGGTCGTCGGCGACCGGAGGGATTCGGCGCCCAGTGGGAATGACCGGCGGTCGGGTTCGGTTTCACAGTGCGTGAGTGAACTGCCCCCGCTTGTAGAACCTGCTGCCGAGTTGACCCGTGACGAGGTGGCGCGGTATTCGCGTCACCTGATCATCCCGGATCTGGGGGTCGACGGTCAGAAGCGGTTGAAGAACGCGCGTGTGCTGGTGATCGGCGCGGGAGGGCTGGGTAGCCCGGCGCTGCTGTACCTCGCTGCTGCTGGCGTGGGCACGATCGGCATCGTGGAGTTCGACGTGGTCGACGAGTCGAATCTGCAGCGCCAGGTGATCCACGGGCAGTCGGACGTGGGGCGGCCCAAGGGCGAGAGTGCGCGCGACTCGATCCACGAGATCAACCCGCTCGTGACGGTGAATCTGCACCCGGACCGGCTGGAGCCGGAGAACGCGGTGGAGCTGTTCGAGCAGTACGACCTCATCGTCGACGGCACCGACAACTTCGCCACCCGCTATCTGGTCAACGACGCCGCGGTGCTGGCGCACAAGCCGTACGTGTGGGGCTCGATCTACCGTTTCGAGGGCCAGGCGTCGGTCTTCTGGGAGGACGCGCCCGACGGCCCCAACGGTGAGAAGCGCGGCCTCAACTACCGCGATCTGTACCCCGTGGCGCCGCCGCCCGGGATGGTGCCGTCCTGCGCCGAGGGCGGCGTGCTGGGCATCCTGTGCGCGTCGATCGGCGCGATCATGGGGACCGAGGCGATCAAGCTGATCACCGGCATCGGCGAGCCGCTGCTGGGGCGTCTGATGGTCTACGACGCGCTCGAGATGAGCTACCGCACCATCAAGATCCGTAAGGACCCCGAGTCGCCCAAGATCACCGAGTTGATCGATTACGACGCGTTCTGCGGCGTGGTCAGCGATGAGGCGGCCCAGGCGGCGGTGGGTTCGACGATCACGCCCGCTGAGCTGGCCCGGATGCGGGCCGATGGGAAGGACTTCGAGCTCGTCGATGTCCGCGAGCCGGTCGAGTGGGACATCGTCAAGATCGATGGTGCGAAGCTGGTTCCCAAGTCGACGTTCGAGACGGGTGCGGGTCTGGCAGCGATCGCGTCGGACCGGCCGGTGGTGCTGTATTGCAAGACCGGCGTCCGGTCGGCGGAGGTACTGGCCACCGTGCACAAGGCGGGCTACAACGATGCCACGCACCTGCAGGGCGGGATCGTCGCGTGGGCCAGGCAGATCGATCCGTCGCTGCCGGTCTACTGACGGGCACCGGAATACATCCGCGCAACGGAAGGTTGTGCAGGCCATGGCATTGAGTGGTGAGTACGCGGACGAGAAGGCCGGATGGGTCGCCAAGCAGCTGGCGACGATCGACGAGACGGGAACGACCGAGTCGGTCGACGTGTTGGGCAACAGAGTCGTGGTGTTCACCTATCGCGGCCGTAAGAGCGGAAAGCTCTACCGTCGGCCGCTGATGCGGGTGGAGCACGACGGCGTCTATGCGGCCGTCGCGTCCAAGGGTGGTGCTCCGGACAATCCTTCCTGGTACTACAGCTTCCTCGGCAACCCGGAGGTCGACGTCCTGGACGGCACCGTCGAGCACTCGGGAGTCGCGCGCGAGATCGAGGGTGCGGAGCGCGAGGAGTGGTGGAAGCGCGCGGTGGCCGCGTATCCGCCGTACGCGGAGTACCAGACCAAGACCGACCGTCTGATCCCGGTGTTCCTGGTGGAACCGAAGGCGTAATCCGCCCGGTAGATTCTTCTTCGTGACCCCTGTCGAGCCCCCCGAGCACGTCCTGTCGACCTTCGGCCTCGATGGCAGCGAGCCGATCGCTCTGGGGCCCGACTGGGACGGCGGATGGCGCGTCGGCGAGGTGGTTCTGTCGTTGGTCGCCGACCATGCGCGCGCCGCGTGGTCCGCGAAAGTCCGGGAGAACCTCTTCGTCGAGGGGATGCGGCTGGCGCGCCCTTTCCGCGCGACCGACGGCCGGTACGTAGTCTCCGGATGGCGGGCCGATACGTACATCGCCGGGGCGCCCGAGCCGCGCTACGACGAGATCGTGTCGCTGGCCAATCGGCTTCATGCGGTGACTTCGAAGCTCGACCGACCGCGATTCCTCCTCGCGTCTCCCGTCGCGCCGTTCACCGACGTCGACATATTCGGGTTCGCCGACCGAGCCGCGTGGGAGGAGCACCCGCTCACGGTCGCCCGGAAGATGGGCGCGCTGGTGGACTTGTCCCCGGACGCCGAGCACTCGGTCGAGCTGGTCAAGGAGTTCGCCGCGCTCCGTACCCCGGTGACCGCCGAGCCCCAGTTGGTGCACGGCGATCTCTTCGGGACCGTGCTGTTCGCGGGCACCGCCGCGCCGGGTATCACCGACATCACCCCGTATTGGCGGCCGGCCACGTGGGCCGCGGCCGTCGCGGTGATCGATGCGCTGGCCTGGGGCGGCGCCGACGACGAGCTGATCGTCCGCTGGCGGGAGCTGCCGGAGTGGTCACAGATGGCGCTGCGCGCCCTCATCTTCCGGCTCGCAGTCCATGCTCTGCACCCGCGGTCCACCTCCGAGGCGTTTCCCGGTCTCCAGCGCGCCGCCGAGCTGGTCCGCTGGTTCTTCTGACGACGGACGTGGCGGCTGCGGCTGCCAACGGATTCCTCGGAGGGGAAGTCGGCCGTCATCGGCGAGCACGCCCTCCGCGCGAAGAGCGGCCAGCTGCCGCGTGGCTATGTGTGGCGCGGGCCGGCCGCTGGCCGGGACCACCCGATGCCAGGGCAGGTCGGCGCTGTCCTCGCGCATGATGGCGCCGACGATCCGCGGCGAGCTCAGCCCCACGGCCGCCGCGATGTCCCCGTACGTGGTCACTCGACCGCGCGGGATCGCCGCGATCAGGGCGCGCACGGCCTCGACGTCTGCATCGGTGACTCTGCCCATCAGGCGGCCCTGCTCATAGCCTGACCGTAATACGCTGGCGACCATGCGGCTGGCGGACTTCGACGAGGTGGTCGTGTACGCGATCCCGATGACGGCGCGGTTTCGCGGTATCACGGTCCGCGAAGGCGTCCTCCTGCGTGGGCCCGGGGGGTGGGGCGAGTTCTGCCCATTCGACGACTACGACGACACGGTCGCCGCGACGTGGATGGCGACGGCGGTCGAGGCGACGCACACCGGTTGGCCCGCAGCGGTGCGCGACCGGATCGAGGTCAACGCGATCGTGCCCGCCGTGGGGCCGCAGGAGGCTGCGGAGCGGGTGCGCCGCTCCGGCTGCCGCACGGTCAAGGTCAAGGTGGCGCACGAGTCCGGGTTCGCCGCCGACGTCGAACGGGTGGCCGCGGTGCGGGATGCGCTCGGTCCGGCCGGGGCGATCCGGGTCGACGCCAACGGCGGTTGGGGGGTAGACGAGGCGTTCCGCAATCTCCGGCGCCTCGACGTCGCCGCCGGCGGACTGCAATATGCCGAACAGCCTTGCGCGACATACGAAGAGATGCGACTGCTGCACGCCCGTACCGATGTGCCCCTGGCCGCCGACGAGCTGATCCGACGCGCAGCCGACCCGTTTGCGGCGCGCGCCCGCGAGGTCGCCGACGTCGCTATCGTGAAATGCGCGCCGCTCGGCGGGGTGCGGCGAGCTCTTGCGGTCGCCGAGTCGACGGGCTTGCCGTGCGTCGTGTCGTCGGCGCTCGAGACCAGCGTGGGGCTGGCAGCGCAGGTACGGCTGGCGGCGGCGTTGCCGGCGCTCGACTTCGCGTGCGGGCTGGATACGTTGTCGCTGCTGTGCTCTGATGTCGTCGCTGACGGCGGACTGCGATCGGTGGACGGCGAGCTGTCGGTGCCCGCAGCGGCGCCGGTCCCGGACGCCGCCCTGCTCGAGCGGCTGCGGCCGCCTCCGGGCCGCGTGCAGTGGTGGCTGGATCGCGCCGAGCGGGCCTTGGCGACACTCGCCGTCCGCGTCACTCGGTGACGACCGCGGAAGTAGTGCTAGGTGGCCGCAGCCGTGAGTAGCCGTCGGGCGTACTCCCCGACCACGGACGGATGCTCCTGCGCGACCATGTGATCGGAGTCGATGTCGACGAGTTCTGCGCTCGGCGGCAGCGCCGCGACGAAGGCGTCGGTCACGAACTGCGCACGGGTCGCCCGCAGCACCACCGTCGGTACTCCTGCCGGCGGGGGAACC
>CAJCHX010000210.1 GCA_903970215.1 Acidobacteriaceae bacterium | reverse complement strand
GACACCCCCGCGCCGAACCGCAGGTCCTCCCTCTCGAGACCGAAAGCCGGCGCGGGCAGGTCGCTTGAGCAGGTGCACCCCCCCGAGGCACTGGGAACTCAACGCCAACCGCCGGCCTCGGCACGGCGCCGACCTTCGGGTTATGAGGGCTACGAACGGGTGTTCTGGAATCCCTCCAGGTCCCTTAGGTGCTGGTCAGCGCCGTGTAGTCCGGCCCATATCCGGGTGGATCTCGGGCTGACCGTGCCGGCAGGTTTGACAAGGGTTTGACACGGACGTCGGTGGTATCTAACGGCTGACCGATCAGATGGCGGTACTTCGCAACCGATACCAGCAGAATCGCGAAGTCGCGGCGGTCGTCGTCACAGGAATTGGTTGGGGCCCAAGCAAAACCTTAGCTCTCCCGTCGATCTGAGATCTGAGATCTGAGTTACGGCGATGCCGGCAATCGGAGGCGATCGACGAATTGCCACAGGTTACTGCTCGGGTTGGAATGGCGCGGTGAGCCGTCGCCTGCGTGCTTCTCATCGAGGTTGACCGCTCGTGTCCGAGCGTCGGCGTAGCGAGCTTCCATCTCTGCGAGGGCAACCGGCGTGAGCGCCTTCTCGCAGCCGAGGAGCGTCTTCGACCGGCTCTGCGCCTCGTGGCGTTCGAGGTGGGCGGTCTGATCGTCGAAGTGGAGGAGGAACCAGAGCTCAATGCACGGGTTCGAGAGGGCGATGCCGATCCCGTTGGATGCGGCCTTGTCCAGCGCTTGCGGCACGTTCGGATGCTCGTCGCGATCGAAGACGCACCACACCTCGTCATGGCTTCGGCCGCGACCCCGTCGTTCCTCGCTCGCCTCGGTGCGCTTCGCAGCTGCGGCGCGATCGACGAGCGGAAGCGGTCCGCCGTGGAAGTCGTCGATCGTGACGGTCACCTGATCCCGGTTCGCGCGCCACCAATGGATGAGGTAGCCCTCCTCCGTCTTCTCGCCTTCCGTAAAGACCAGTAGCTCCCGCCGCACCACCCGAGAGCGAGCGCGAGTGGGTTGGCCGCCTCGCGGACGGGGTGTCAACTCTTACCGGCGGTGGTCAGCTCGGCCGCAGCTGCGAATTCGTTGTGCGAGAGGATCGGAGTCGCGCCGTAGCGGCCCGCGAGGTAGCGCTTGCCGATCGACTCCTGCTTGCGGGGTTCGAGGTCGACGAGCGGGTACAGGCGAGTCGTTCCGTCGTTGCGCTTCTCCGTGGACCAGATCTGGTCGCGACCAAGAAGGCGATCGCCGACAGCGTCACCGAGCAGAGACGCATCGTGGGAGTTGAAGATGAGCTGCGCTCGGAGCGGGTTCGTGACCGGGTCTTGGAACAGCCGGACCAGCTCAGCAACGAGTGCCGGGTGAAGGCTCGCGTCGAGCTCATCCGCGAGGAACACTGAGCCCGCCTCCAACGCCTTGACGACTGGCCCGATCAAACCGAACCACACTCGGGTGCCGAGTGACTCTTCATCAGCGTCAAGCTCGATGTCCCCGTCGACGCTGCGATGAGTGAGGCGCACGCCAAGCTCATCAAACGTCGGACCGTCGTCGCCGTCTGGCTCGCCTTCTAGTCCGTTCAAGATCCGAACCGCGCGGCGGAGCCGTTCCTGCATGACGGGATCCGGCTCGTGCTTCTTCGCACCCGTGACACCGAGGTCGGCGGCCTGAAGAAGCGCGAGGACCTGTTCGCGCCGGTGCTCGTCGTTCAGCATGTCGGTCGTCAGTGCTTGCCGGAGTTGGCGACTGTCGGCCTCTGCGAGGAGCAGGTTGCGACTGAACCAGCGATAGAGCGGTAGGAGCGCGGGATGGCCCGCTGACGCTGCGGTCGAGAGGAAGAGAGCGTTCGGGCGAAGCAGCTCAAGCACCGCTCGGCTCTTCTGGCGTTCAATGCTGCCGACCTCGACGTGGTCTCCCTCGCGCTGGAACAGCAAGGCAGCGCGTCCCTTGGGATACCGGAACGCCCACTCTTCTAGGACTCGCTCGTCGTTGATCGAGAAGCCGTACTCGTGGCGCACACCGTCGAGCACGAGATCGATCTCAAAGCGCGTTGGCAGGGAGCGCGCTTCCCGATCGAGCGCGAAGGGACGGCGCGGCATCCCGCCCTCGGGGTCGCCATGCCGGAACGAGTGCAGAACCTGGAAACGCATGTCGTCCATGACCTTCAGCACGTTGCTCTTGCCCGAGCCGTTGGCGCCGAAGATGGTAGCGACCGGTAGGACCGACACCGGCGACCCACCTTCTCGCCAGCCCACCTTGCGCACGTAGCTGCGCTCCGCCACCCCGGTCGCGAGGAGCGACAGCTCAAACTGGTCCATGAACGACCGCGCATTCGCAGCACGGAAACTCAGGAGCACCGAGGCCTGACGGGCTACACTCTCGTCGGTCACAGGACTAGTATCGCAGATAGTTTGCGGGATACGCCAGGAAAACTTGCACACCTCACTCCCCGAGGTGTAGACATGGTTGTAGTTACAGTGCTGTCATTGGACCAACCCTTGGGAAGGAGGTCGCACAACGCAGAACAGCCGGGAGTGCGTTGACGCGCACACCCGGCTGCCCTGACGAGGCCAGCAAAACTGACCCCAACGTTTGACACCCGTTGTCTAGTCGGCCGGCCCTCACCCCTCAAGCACCGCGAACGCCCGTTCGCTGGCTACCAGGCCCCCGATCAAGTCGCTTGCGGCGACGGACTGGACAACTCATGCCTCACGGCATCCACAACCCATCAAGTCCACTCGGCCACCGCCGAACACAACCGGCGAGCGTCAGCCGGTGAGCCTCGCCTCCCGCTCCG
>CAJCHX010000209.1 GCA_903970215.1 Acidobacteriaceae bacterium | reverse complement strand
ACGAAGAAGCCGGCGACACCCGCCACACCGCCCGCCACCAGGGCTCCACGATGCACCCCGGCGGCTGCCATCGTCCGGCTCGCCACCAGGTACTTCGCGATGCCTGCCGCGACGATGGCTGCAGCGGCGGCGGCGAACACCCACCACGCCGGACCACCGGCGGCGATCGCCCACACGAGGATCGCGGCAGCGATCAGCAGTGAACCCGGCAGCACGGGCAGCACGATTCCCAATAATCCCACCAGAATCACCAGCCCCACAACGGCCAGGCACCACACATTCACGGCGCCAGCGTAGCCGGATCCCCACCAACGGACGCCATGCGTACGATGCGCGCTCCTCCCCAGCGGGCGACCGCGACTTCGGTGGTGCGCGTGATCGTCGATAGGGGACGCTGCGCCCGGAGTGAAGGTGAGAGTCGGTGGATCGCTGTCAGGCCAGCATCACCGTCGCGAACGTACCGACCTGCCGGAACCCGATCCGCTCGTACGCACGCCGAGCAGGGGTGTTGAAACTGTTGACGTACAGGCTCGCGATCCGGCCGCTGCGCAGGACCGCGTCCGCGACCGCCGCGGTGCCGGCGGCACCCAGGCCGTGACCGCGCAGGTCCGGCCTCACCCAGACACCCTGAATCTGGCCGACGCGGGCGGACAGGGCACCGACCTCCGCTTTGAAAGCCACAGTGGGGCCGTCGAACAACACATATGCCCGGCCGGCAACGACCGTGCTCGCGACCCGACGGCGGTAGCTGCGACCGCCGTCGGCGGCACACGGATCGACACCCACCTCGGCGGTGAACATATCGATCGCAGCCGGCAGGTACTGCTCCAGGTCGCGGAGCTGGGCGGGGCGTACTCCGGGGTGCGGGGGAATCGTCGGCGGGTCGGCGAGGGCCATCAACGGCTGCTCGGCGCGCAGCTCCCGCGCCGGCCCCCATGTGGATTCGAGCTCCGACCACATGGGCAGCACCAGGTCGGCGGACCCCACCAGTGACGAACACGCTCGCGGGGAGCGCACGGCGCGACCTGCGAAATAGCGCATGTCAGAACTTGTTCCCAACAGCGGGATCAGGTTGACGCCCGCGAAGCACAGCGATTCGGTCGGGTCGCCGTGTGTCCACAACCGGCCTCCGAGCGCATGCGACTCGACCCCGAACTCCTCGATCCGGGCAGCGACCATGCAGGCGGCCACCGGATCCACGTCGAGCGCAGTCAGGACGCGGGACGCATCCCGCACCGACACGACCCGCTCGTGGAGCATCTTCAGCATCGCGCCCTCCCAACCGTCATCTGCCAGGTGACAACCGTGGTGCCCCTACGACACCGACACGGTGGGGACGCCGCTCTCACTATCCCCCGACTCCTCGGCGATCCGCAGAGCTTCCTCGATCAAGGTCTCCACGATCTGCGCCTCCGGGACGGTCTTGATCACCTGGCCCTTGACGAAGATCTGTCCCTTGCCATTGCCCGACGCCACTCCCAGGTCCGCCTCGCGCGCCTCACCGGGTCCGTTGACCACACAGCCCATGACCGCGACGCGCAGCGGCACCGTCATCCCCTCCAGACCGGCCGACACCGCGTCGGCGAGCTTGTAGACGTCCACCTGAGCGCGGCCGCACGACGGGCACGAGACGATCTCCAAGCGACGCGGCCGCAGGTTGAGCGACTGCAGGATCTGAGTACCGACCTTGATCTCCTCGACGGGCGGCGCCGAGAGCGACACGCGAATGGTGTCGCCGATACCCTCCGCGAGCAGCGCTCCGAACGCCACCGCACTCTTGATGGTGCCTTGGAATGCGGGACCGGCCTCGGTGACACCGAGATGCAGCGGGTAGTCGCACTGCGCCGCCAACTGCCGGTACGCCTCGACCATCACGACCGGATCGTTGTGCTTGACGGAGATCTTGATGTCGCCGAAGCCGTGTTCCTCGAACAACGACGCCTCCCACAGCGCCGACTCCACCAGCGCCTCGGGCGTCGCCTTGCCGTACTTCTCCATCATCCGCTTGTCCAGGGAGCCCGCGTTGACACCGATGCGGATCGGGATACCCGCGTCGCCGGCGGCCTTGGCGACCTCCTTTACCCGGCCGTCGAACTCCTTGATGTTGCCGGGGTTGACGCGCACCGCCGCACACCCCGCGTCGATCGCAGCGAAGATGTATTTCGGCTGGAAGTGGATATCGGCGATCACGGGGATCTGGCTGTGCTGCGCGATCTCGGCCAGAGCGTCGGCGTCCTCCTGGCGTGGACAGGCGACCCGGACGATGTCGCACCCGGATGCAGTGAGCTCCGCGATCTGCTGAAGCGTCGAGTTCACGTCGTGGGTCTTGGTGGTGCACATGGACTGCACCGAGATCGGGAAGTCACTGCCGATGCCCACGCCGCCCACGTGCAGCTGCCGGGTCGTGCGGCGTGGTGCCAGCGTGGCCACCGGGCCGTCCGGAGCTCCGGACACTGCGGGCATTCCCAAACCTACGGACATTGCGGGGATTCCTCTTCCTGGTGGACCGGGTTAGTTGAACAGCTTGATCGGATTGACGATGTCTGCCGCCAGCACGAGCAGCATGTACGCGCCGAGCACCGCGAACACGACGTACGTGGCTGGCGCCAACTTCATGTAGTCGACCGGCCCACCCTTGCGCCGGGTGATCAGGTCGCGCACCCGCTCGTACAGAACGACGGCGATGTGGCCGCCGTCGAAGGGCAGCAGCGGCACAAGGTTGACCAGCCCCAGCATCACATTGAGTCCCGCCAGCACTAGAACGAACGCCGACCAGTCGTGGGCGCGCGCGATCTGCCCTCCGGTCTCCGCAGCGCCGTAGACGGACTGCGGGGTGTCCAGCCCGCGGGGCTCGCCCTCGACGGCGTGGAACAGCGCCGGGACCTGCGAAGGGAGGTGACCGATCGCGAGCACCGTCGCCTTACCGATCTGACCGGTGAAGACCGCCGCGCCGCCGACAGCGGTGATCGGGTTGAACCGGTCCACCACACCGATGGCCCCCACCGTGATGCCGATCGTGGGCCCGGTGACCGAGGTGTAATCCTTGCCGTCCGGGGTGGGGCGCCACTTCTGCGCAGTGACGGGGTCGACGGTGACGTTCCGGCTGGTACCCGCCCGCTCGATGGTCAGTTGGACGGGCCCCGACGTCTGCTGCAGCGCGGTCGTGAGGCTGTCGGCATTCACTGCGTGGCCGTCGACCCCGGTGATCACATCGCCCTGCTCGAGGCCGGCTCGTGCCGCCGGGCTGGTCACACACGGCCCGATCGCCTGCCCGGGCGAGGTCGCAGTGGGCTTGGTGGAGGTGGCGGAAACGCAGGCGGTGCCGGCGACCGCAGCGCGTGGCGGGGCACCCAGGTTCGGCAGACCCCACACCAGCGCGACGGCGTAGATCAGGATCCCGCCGAGTATGAAGTTCATCGCGGGGCCGGCCACCAGTACGAAAACCCGCCGCCACGCCGCCTGTTTGTACATCGCCCGCTCGCGTTCCTCAGGCGTGTCCAGCTCGTCGAGCAGCGTCATCCCGGCGATATCGCAGAACCCGCCGAGTGGGATCGCCTTGACGCCGTACTCGATGCCGCGGCGACGCGTCGACCACAATGTGGGCCCGAACCCGACGAAGTAGCGGCGCACCTTCATCCCCGTGGCTTGCGCGGCCCACATGTGGCCACACTCGTGCCAGGCGATCGAGCCGAGGATGCACAGCGCGAACACCGCGATACCCAGGGCGTACAACATGAGTTCAGCGTACCGGCCCGTCGCAGGTGTCTCACGCTCCGTGCAACAGCTCCTCCGCCCGGCCGCGCGCCCACGCCTCCGCGGCCAGCACGTCCTCCACGTCGCGCGGCGCAACCGCCCAGCCGTCACCGTCGTCCACCACCGCCGCGACGGTGTCGACGATCGCCGGGAACGGGATGCGGCCGTCCAGGAACGCCTGCGCTGCGACCTCGTTGGCTGCATTGAACACCGCGGTCAGGCTGCCGCCCCGTTCCCCCGCGGCGCGGGCGACGGTGATCGCCGGGAACGCCGCGTGATCGACGGGATCGAACGTCCACACGCTGGAGGTGGAGAAGTCGCACGCCGTCGACGCGCCCGGAACCCGACCGGGCCAGCCCAGCGCCAGCGCGATGGGCAGCTTCATCGAGGGTGGCGATGCCTTGGCGATAGTGGCTCCGTCGGTGAACGTCACCATCGAGTGCACTATCGACTGCCGGTGCACCGTGACGTCGATGCGGTCGTACGGCACCCCGAACAGGAGGTGCGCCTCGATCACTTCGAGCGCCTTGTTCATCAGAGTCGCCGAGTTGAGCGTGATCATCGGACCCATGCTCCAGGTGGGGTGCCTACCGGCCTGCTCGGGCGTGACGGCCGCCAACTCGGCCCTCGTTCGGCCGAAGAACGGGCCGCCGGACGCGGTGAGGACCAGCCGATCGACCTCGTCGGCCCGTCCCCCACGCAGGCACTGCGCGATGGCCGAGTGCTCCGAGTCGACCGGCACGATCTGGCCGGGGGCGGCCGCACCGGTCACCAGCGATCCGCCGGCGACGAGGGACTCCTTGTTGGCGAGCGCCAGCCGGGCGCCGGTGCCCAGGGCGGCCAGCGTCGGGCGCAATCCGAGGCTGCCGACCACACCGTTGAGCACAACGTCCGCCGGCACCGACTCGATCAGCCGGACCAGTGCGTTATCGCCGCGGAGCACGCCCGTCACCCCGGCGGCCGCCTCGACGGCGTCGGCGCCCGCGGCGTCGGCCACCGCCACCCGCTCGCCCGTCAGCCCGAGATCGCGGACCTGCCGCGCCAGCAGATCGACGTTCCCGCCCCCGGCGGCCACACCCGCCACCGCGAACCGGTCGGGGTTGGCGGCGATCACCTCCAGCGCCTGGGTGCCGATCGAACCGGTGCTGCCGAGGATCAGGACGCGCGTGGTCACCCCTTCAGCCTATTCAGCGGTGTCGCCGCGACGACGGCGGCCGTGGGGATCGGGCCGTAGACGTGGGGAAACAGTTCACCAGCACCGCTCCCGGCGCCCGGTCGATTCGGCCCGCTCGCTCCGCTCCCGGCGCCCGGTCGATCCGGCCCGCTCGCTGCGCTCCCGGCGCCGGGCACGGGCACGGGCGGCTCCCACACGACCCGCGACCCCAGCCGGGTCTCGTCGATCGAGAGCAGCACCAGGTCGGGATCGGCGAGGTCGGCGTAGAACCGCGAGCGCACACCGGGCCACTGCGCGGCGGTCGAGCAGTGCACGAAGCCGACGTCCGCGAGGGTCGCGCCGCGGGTGGACAGGGCGTACTCCCCGGCGGCCTGCGCTGCGCGCCAATCGTCGACCAGGGCCAGGTGAAACAGCATGCGGACGAACCTACCGGCACCGCCCACACAGACACGGCCCGAAAGAATCGCCCACCGGTACGACGCGCGGTCGTAGCGGGATAGACTGCACGCGACATACGGCCCGCCCCGAGAAGGAGACCGCAGTGGCAACCACCGACCTTGAGCGTCAGAGCACTTCCAAGGTTGATCTCGCCGATGCGCCCTCACGCGACTGGGGCTGGCACGGCACCAACCGCGCCGGCGCCCGCATCGCAGGCGTCGTGGTGGCGATCTTCCTGGTCTGCATGCTGCACGGCAACCAGATCGGCCACGTCGAGGACATCTGGTTGGTGGTCTTCGCGGTGGCGATCCTGCTGATCATCCTCCGCGACTACATCGTGCACCGCGGCAAGTGGAAGAACTCCGGCAAGCACATCTGACACCGATCTGACGGGCCACCACCACCAGGCCGAACGGGCTGTTCGACGCAGGCAGCGGTAGTAATCTGTCGGTGTGTCCGGGGACATCGAGTCCGACTATCTGGTCGTCGGCACTGGTGCCGCGGGCATGGCATTCGCGGACCAGTTGCTGGGGCACTCCGACGCGACCATCACCATCGTGGACCGCCGCCACGCGCCAGGCGGACATTGGCGCGACGCGTACCCGTACGTCCGGCTGCATCAACCGTCGACGTTCTACGGCGTCGCTTCCATCCCGCTCGGCGCCGACCGGATCGACGCGATCGGCACCAACGCGGGCATGTACGAACTAGCGGGTCCCGAAGAGATCTGCGCACACTTCGAGCAGGCCATGCACCGCGTTTTCCTGCCGACCGGACGCGTACGGTACTTCCCGAACTGCGAGTATCTCGGCGAAGGCCGGTTCGTGTCGAGGCTGCACGACGCGGAATGGCACGTGCGGGTCCGCCGCAAGATCATCGACACGACGTATCTCAGCGGAGAGATCCCAGCCATCGGCGCGCCACCGTTCGCTGTCGCGGACGCTGCATGGTGTCTACCCGCAGGCGCACTGGCACGCCTGGACCGACGGCCACGCCGCTACGCCGTCATCGGTGCCGGCAAGACCGCTCTGGACACCTGCGTGTGGCTGTTGGAGCGAGGCGTCGCACCGTCGGCGATCACGTGGTTCAAGCCGCGCGAAGCCTGGTGGCTCAACCGTCGGTATCAACAGCCGGACACGCTGCTGCCGGATCTGTATTGGGCAGCCTCAGCCCAGTTCGAAGCGATCGCTCAGGCGTCGTCCGTCGAGGACGTCGTCGCGCGGCTCGAGGACCTCGGCATCTTCCTCCGCGTCGACCCGGAAATCGCTCCGACCATGTTCCGCGGCGCGATCGTCAGCGAGGCCGAGCTCGCACTGTTGCGGCAGATCAAGGACGTCGTTCGGCTCGGCCACGTCCGGGCGATCGAACGTGACCGCGTGGTCCTCGACGAGGGCACTGTGCCCACGGACCCGGACACGGTGCACGTCCATTGCGCCGCATCCGGATTGGGACGCCCCCCGCTCCGCCCGATCTTCGAGCCCGGACGGGTGACGGTGCAGCCGATCTTCTTCGGATATGCGAGCTATCAATACTCGATACTGGGAATCGTCGAAGCGACCA
>CAJCHX010000208.1 GCA_903970215.1 Acidobacteriaceae bacterium | reverse complement strand
GGTCCTTGAGCTTGAACAGCGCGTCGCCGTACTCCGTCCATCGCCCGGTGGTCTCGTACGGCTCGCGCGGCAGCAGCGCCGGTAGCGAGATCTCCTGCCCGCCGATCGCGTTCATCTCGTCCCGCACCACGCTCTCGACGTTCCGAAGCACTCGCAAGCCGAGCGGCAGCCAGCTGTAGACGCCCGGAGCCACCCGCCGCACGTATCCCGCGCGCACGAGCAGCTTGTGGCTGGGCACCTCGGCATCCGCCGGATCGTCGCGGAGCGTGCGCAGGAACAGCTGTGAGAGTCGGGTGATCACAGAGGGATAGCTTAATGTGCCTCCTGTGCTGATCCTGCTTCCCCCATCGGAGACCAAGACCGGAGGCGGAACCGGTGCCCCGCTCGACCTGACCACACTGTCGTTGCCCGCTCTGTCCGACACACGGCGGCGGATCGCGGACGCTGTGGTCGCGGTGTCGGGCGACGACGAGGCAGGTAGACAGGCGCTGGGCTTGAGCCCTGGACAGGACGACGAGCTGGCGCGCAACCGCGCGCTGTGGTCTGCGCCGACCCGGCCCGCGCTGGAGCGCTACACGGGCATCCTGTACGAGGCCCTCGACGTTCCGTCGATGACCAAGGCGCAGCGTGCGAAAGCAGATGCGCGGCTGGCCATCGGCTCAGCACTCTTCGGCGTCGTGCGGGCCACCGACCGGATTCCCGCGTACCGACTGTCGGCGTCGTCGAAGCTGCCCGGTTTACGCACGCTCGCGGCGGAGTGGAAGCCCGCCCTCACCGGAGCACTCGCCGACGTCGACTCCGGGTTGGTCGTCGACCTGCGGTCGGGTGGGTACGCCGCGCTCGGGCGAGTCGAGGGGGCCGTGACGGCCACCGTCGTCACCGAACGCGTGGATGGCACCCGGTCGGTGGTCTCCCACTTCAACAAACACCACAAGGGCCTGCTCGCGCGGGCGCTCGTCGCTACCCGCGCCGAGCCGACCGACGCGCGAGCAGTCGCGCGGGTCGCCGAGAAGGCCGGTCTACGAGTCGAGTTTTCCAGCGACCGCGAGGTGACGATCGTCACCGAAGGCTGACGGCGTCGAGGTCCCCGCGGGACCCGGTCAGATGTCCTGCGCGTCGTCCTGGCGGTGCCGCCGCGACCGGCTCACGCGCTCGGCCTGCGGCGAAACGGCGCCCACGCGCATGCGGTGGCGACCTTCGTCCAGCTCTGCCGCGTGCCGTGCAGCCGCTGCTGTCGCGTGGCTGTCGTGCGTACCCGCAGTCACTGGGCCCGGTGCGATCGGCCGGTCGACGGGCGCATCGGTCCGGTCGACGGGCTGGCTCGGACGCGGCATCGGCGCGCTCGGTCGATTGATCGGCTGGCTCGGACGCGGCATCGGCGCACTCTGCCGATTGATCGGCTGACTCGGACGCGGCATCGGCGCACCCGGCCGATTGATCGGCTGACTCGGACGCGGCATCGGCGCACCCGACCGATTGATCGGCTGACTCGGACGCGGCATCGGCGCACCCGACCGGTCCACGGGCTGACTCGGACGCGGCCGCCCCTGTGGCGGCGGGCCGGACGGGCGATCGGTCGACGGAGTGCCTGGATATCCGGGACCGCCGTAGCGCGCGGGCGGCGCTACCGGTCGCGCGCCCTGCGCAGGAACGGCGCGCGTCGGCGGTGCCGCGGGCCGACGCAGCTCAGGGTCGCTCGGGCGACGCAGGTCGGGATCACTGATCCGGGCCGCGGGCGGGACCTGGAATCCCGCGGGTCGCTCGATGTCGGCGGAACGGCGGATCTCGCCACTCGGCCGCGCGAGCCCCTGCAGTGGTGCAACGCCGTGGAAGGCGCCGTCGCTGCGCTCGCGCTGGGCATGACCCCCGTCGCTGC
>CAJCHX010000207.1 GCA_903970215.1 Acidobacteriaceae bacterium | reverse complement strand
GCGCCAGACTACTCTCGAAATCGGGCCGCGTACTTCGAACAGGTACGAGTTCCCGCCAATGACCCCAGCAGCTGAAACCCACTCCTCCATAGAGAGTTCGCGGTACTCTTTATTGTGTGAGATATCAAGCCTGCGGTGTCGGATTGTAATTCCACGGGCAGAGTCGGATACGCCGCAGAGGTACGGCGAGTTCCTCGAGAAGGTCGAGACGGGATGTACGACGTACACACGTTCGCCACAGAGGTGTCTCGATTCAACAGCCGTCTCAGCGCCCTCGGCGACGACGATCGGGTGCTGTTCGAACTGGCCGTATCCGTCGGTCGACTACTCCCCCTGTCCGGGGCCGGAGTGTCCTTGGTGGTCGATGGCCACATGCGGTACGCGACCGCTCACACCGCGTCGGCCACGGCCCTCGAGAAGTGCCAGGAGCAGTTCCAGTCGGGTCCGTGTCGCGACGCGTACAGCACACGAGACGTCACACCGATAGCCGACGTCCGGGAATACGCGGTGCGGTGGCCCTCATACGCGGCCACCGCCCGCCGGGTCGGTATCACCGGGGTCGCAGCCATCCCTATGCGACTGCGCGAGACCCAGATCGGTGTCCTCGACATGTACACGTCGCAACGCCACGACTGGTCTCTCGACGAACTGGGGGTCGCGCAGGTCCTGGCCGAGCTGGCGACTGCCAACGTGCTTCATTCTCGGGCCAGGGCCGAACAGCAGGAGTTGACCGAGCAACTGCAGCAGGCCCTCAACTCGCGGGTGGTGATCGAGCAAGCGAAGGGGATGCTCGCGAACAGACACGGCATCAACATGCCGTCTGCCTTCGAGCTGATCCGTGCCTATGCGCGAAGCAATCACCGTACGGTCCGCGAAGTCGCGACCGCGGTCGTCGAGGGCAGACTGCACCTCTGATCAGAAGTCCCCGTTCGCCCGCCGCAGGACGCGCACAGCGGCGACCAGCGCCTCGCAGTCCGCACGCGCCATGCCGAGATCGCCGAACACCTCGTTCACCGCAAGGGTCGCCTCTTCGACGGTGTTCCGCCCCGCTGCCGTGAGGGCCACCAGAGTGGTACGCCCATCGGTCGGGTGCGGCCGGCGCTCCACCAGCCCGGCGTGCTCGAGCCGGTCGATCGCGTGGGTCACCGACGACACATGCACCTGGAGCCGCGCACTGGTACGCGAGATCGGTAGCGCGCCACGCCGACTGAAGGCGAGCAGCCGCAACAATTCGAATCGCGCGAACGTCAACCGAAAAGGCTTGAGCACGTGTTCGATCCGCGCAAGCATGATCTGGTGGGCACGCATCACCGACGTCACCGCCTCCATCCCGACGGCGACATCGCCACCCCAGCCGGCCTCCTCCCAGTTGACGCGGGCGAGGGCGATAGGATCGGAGCTGCCCGCGTCAGGCGCCGGGCGGTCGTCCCCACCCATCGCATCCCCTTCGACCACCTGCACCGACTATCTCAGGGTTGAGATTATTGCACTGAAATCCAAGTGCCCGTGGTCGGTGGCGAAAGCAGCGTAGAGATCAGCGGCACGACTGCCGAGCGGCGCATTCGATCCAGTCGCAGCCACCGCGGCCATCGCCAGGCCCAGGTCCTTGTTCATGAGGGCCGTCGCGAAGCCCGGTGTGAAGCCGTTCTCCGACGGCGCGCCCGGAACCGGACCGGGCACCGGACAGTTCGTGTGCAACGCCCAGCAGTTGCCGGTGGCGCCCGTCACCACGTCGTACAGCGCCTGGTCTGCCAGCCCCAGCCTCTCGGCGAGGACGAACGCCTCGCCCACCACGATCTGCTGTACCGCCAGGATCATGTTGTTGCACACCTTGGCCGCCTGTCCGTTTCCGGAGCCGCCACAATGGATCACCTTGCCCGCCATGGGCTCGAGGATCGGCCGCGCAGCTGCGACTGCGTCGTCCTCGCCGCCCACCATGAACGCGAGGGTACCGGCGTCCGCGCCCTTGACGCCGCCCGATACCGGCGCATCCACCTGCAGGAAGCCGGCCGCGACCGCTGCCGCGTGCACCTCGCGGGCGTCGTCGACGGAGATCGTCGAACTGTCGATCAGGAGTGCGCCCGGCTTCGCGGCAGGCAGCACGTCGGCATAACACGCCTTCACCGCGGCGCCGTGGGGCAACATCGTGATGACGGCGTCCGCTCCCGCGACCGCCTCCGCCGCCGACGCGACCGGAGTCACGCCGGTCGCCTCCGCCGCCTGGCGAGCGGCTGGGACGGGATCGAATCCGATCACCGAGTACCCCGCTGCGGCCAGGTTCTTGGCCATCGGTCCGCCCATATGCCCCAGGCCCAGAAATGCGATTCGGTGGGATCCCCCGTCGCTCCGCTCGCCCGGGTTCGATCTCCCGTCGCTCCGCTCGCCCGGGTTCGATCTCCCGTCGCTCCGCTCGCCCGGGTTCGATCCCCCGTCGCTCCGCTCGCCCGTCGTCATCGTGCTCCTCCGTTCGCCGCCCGCGCGGCCTCCGCGCGGCCGATCACCATCCGCATGATCTCGTTGGTGCCCTCCAGAATCCGGTTCACCCGCAGATCACGGACGATCTTCTCCACCCCCGTCTCGTGCAGATAGCCGTATCCGCCGTGCAGCTGCAGAGCCTGGTCCGCGACCTCGAAACAGGTCTCGGTGACGAACTTCTTGGCCATCGCGCACAGCTCGACCTTGTCCGGGTCGTTCTCGTCGAGCGCGGTGGCCGCGCGCCACAACAGCAGCCGCGACGCCTCCAGCCCGGTCGCCATGTCGGCGAGCGCAAAACGGATGGTCGGCTCCTCGATGAGCTTGCGGCCGAACGTCTCTCGCTCCGATACGTATCGCACGGCGAGGTCGTACGCGGCCTGGGCCCCGCCCATCGAGCACGCGGCGATGTTGAGCCGCCCGCCGTTCAAACCGTTCATGGCGATGGTGAAACCCGTTCCCTCGCCGCTGCCGCCATCCTGCACAGCACCGCCCAGCATCCGGTCCGCCGGTACCCGGACGTTCTCGAGGACCACCTGGGCAGTGGGCTGGCTGTGCCAGCCCATCTTCACCTCCGGCTGGCCGAACGACAGTCCGGGCGCGCCCTTCTCGACGATGAATGCCGAGATCCCCTTGGGTCCGCCAACACCGGTCCGCGCCATCACCACATATACGTCGGACACGCCACCACCCGAGATGAACTGCTTGGTCCCCGACAGGAGATAGTCATTGCCATCGCGCACCGCACGCGTGGCCAGCGCCGCGGCATCCGAACCGGCATTCGGCTCCGTGAGGCAGTAGCTGGCCAACAACTCCATCGGAGCCAGCTGCGGAATCCATTGCTTCCGTTGGTCTTCGGTGCCATAGGTGTCGATCATCCACGTGCACATGTTGTGGATCGACAGGAACGCGGCACTCACCGGGTCGCCCTTGGCCAGTTCCTCGAAGATCCGCACCCCGTCCAGGCGGCGCAGCCCGGAGCCCCCGACATCGTCGCGGGTGTAGATCGCCGCCATGCCGAGCCGGGCCGCATCGCGCATCTCGTCGATCGGGAAGTGCTTGGCCGTATCCCACTCGAGCGCCTTGGGCGCCAGTCGTTTCCGCGCGAACTCGCGGGCCGTCTCGACGATGTGCCGGTCGTCTCCACTCAATGTCGGGTAGGGCACCTGCACTCCTTGCGCATAGTCGGGTTCTGACGAAGCAGGCGCCGGGCGGCGCTCGCGATGCAGCTCAATGCATCGTCGGGATGACGAACTCGGCACCGTCCCTGATACCGGACGGCCATCTCGAGGTGACGGTCTTGACCTTGGTGTAGAACTGGATCGCCGCGGGTCCGTGCTGATTGAGATCACCGAAGCCGGAGCGCTTCCAACCGCCGAAGGTGTGGTACGCCACGGGCACCGGGATCGGGACGTTCACGCCCACCATCCCCACCTCGACCCGCGAGACGAAGTCGCGGGCGGCGTCACCGTCGCGCGTGAAGATCGCGACCCCGTTGCCGTACTCGTGCTCGGTGGGAAGCGCGAGAGCCTCCTCGTAGTCCGCGGCTCGCACGATCACCAGGACGGGCCCGAAGATCTCGTCTGTGTAGATCGACATGTCCCGGGTGACGTGGTCGAACAGCGTCGGTCCGAGGTAGTAGCCCCCGGACAGCTCGGCGTCGCCGAACTGCAGATCGTCGCTCGCCCGCTCCCGCCCGTCCACGACCAGCTCGGCGCCCGCGTCGACACCGGCGGCGATATACCCCTTCACCCGCTCCAGCGCAGCCGCCGACACCAACGGCCCATAATCCGCCTTCGGGTCGTGGCTGTGCCCGACCTTCAGATGCGTCACACGCTCGACGAGCCGCTCACGCAACCGGTTCGCCGTCTCCTCCCCGACCGGCACCGCCACCGAGATGGCCATGCAGCGCTCGCCGGCCGAACCGTACCCCGCGCCGATCAGAGCATCGACGGCCTGATCCAGATCCGCGTCCGGGAGGATGATCATGTGGTTCTTCGCGCCACCGAAGCACTGGCTGCGTTTGCCGTTCGCGGCCGCGGTCGCGTAGATGTACTGCGCGATGTCCGAGCTGCCCACGAAGCCGACCGCCTTGACCACTGGGTGCGTGAGCAGCGCGTCCACGGCCTCCTTGTCGCCGTGCACCACCTGGAACACACCCTCGGGAAGCCCCGCCTCACCGAACAGCTCCGCGAGCCGCACCGGCACCGACGGATCCCGCTCGGACGGCTTGAGGATGAACGCGTTGCCACACGCCAGCGCCGGCCCGGCCTTCCAGAGCGGGATCATCCCGGGGAAGTTGAACGGCGTGATACCGGCCACCACACCGAGCGGCTGCCGCAGCGAGTAGACGTCGATCCCGGTACCCGCACCCTCGGTGTACTCACCCTTGAGCAGGTGCGGGATACCCACCGAGAACTCGATCACCTCGAGACCGCGCTGGATGTCGCCGCGCGCATCGGGCAGCGTCTTACCGTGCTCGGCCGACAGCAGGCTCGCCAGCTCGTCCATGTTCTGATTCACCAGATCGACGAATCGCATCAACACCCGCGCACGTCGCTGCGGGTTGAAGGCCGCCCACCGGCGCTGCGCGACGGCCGCGGACCGCACCGCCGCGTCGACCTCGGACGCCGACGCCAGCGGCACGGTCGCCTGCACCTGCCCCGTACTCGGATCCATCACATCCGCCGTCCGCCCGGTGCCCTCGACACGGCGCCCGTCGATGAAGTGCGGAATGGTTCTCGTCATCTGTTCAGCCCACCTTCTCCGTTGAGCGGGTACCCGTCCGAACCACCGGCGACCCACTCGGTGTGTCCGTCATCACGATATACTTGGATATCCAAGTAATCAATCGGGTACGGCGAAAGCAGCCACCACACAGGCACATCGGAGTGAAGGCCGGTACGGGACAATCCTGTCGAGGTGTCGATTCGGGGGCGACTCGATCGTCATGGTCG
>CAJCHX010000206.1 GCA_903970215.1 Acidobacteriaceae bacterium | reverse complement strand
AGCTGCACATGGGGATGCCCGGCATGCACGGCACCGTCGGCGCTGTGGCGGCCCTGCAGCGCGCCGACCTCCTCGTCACCCTCGGCGCCCGGTTCGACGACCGCGTCACCGGTCAGCTCGACTCGTTCGCGCCCGACGCCAAGGTGATCCACGCGGACATCGACCCCGCCGAGATCGGCAAGAACCGCTATGCGGACGTCCCGATCGTGGGCGACTGCAAGGAGGTCATCGTCGAACTGCTGGCGGCGATCTCCGAGGACCGGGCCACTGTGCCCGCCCCCGACCTCACGGCGTGGTGGGAGTACCTGGACGGGATCCGCAAGACCTACCCGCTCGCCTACTCACCGTCCACGGACGGCTCGCTCAACCCCGAGTTCGTGATCGAGCGGCTCGGCATCGCCGCGGGCCCCGACGCGGTGTACTGCGCGGGCGTCGGCCAGCACCAGATGTGGGCTGCGCAGTTCGTCAAATACGAGAAGCCCCGCACGTGGCTCAACTCGGGTGGCCTGGGGACCATGGGCTACGCGGTGCCCGCCGCGATGGGCGCCAAGGCTGCGGCTCCCGAGAAGGAGGTGTGGGCGGTCGACGGTGACGGCTGCTTCCAGATGACCAACCAGGAGCTGGCCACCTGCGCGATCGAGGGCCTGCCCATCAAGGTCGCCATCATCAACAACGGCAACCTCGGCATGGTTCGCCAGTGGCAGACCCTGTTCTACGACGAGCGGTACTCGAGCACCGATCTGGCGACGCACTCGCGGCGCATCCCGGACTTCGTCAAGCTGGCGGAGGCGCTCGGTTGCATCGGCCTCCGGTGCGAGCGCGCGGAGGACGTCGACGCGGTGATCGCCGAGGCGCGCGCGATCACCGACCGCCCCGTCGTCATCGACTTCATCGTGGGCGCCGATGCCCAGGTGTGGCCGATGGTGGCCGCCGGCACCAGCAACGACGAGATCATGGCCGCGCGCGGCATCCGCCCGCTGTTCGACGACGACGAGGCCGCGGCCGAGCCGGCCGTCATCCACGCGGTCATGGACAAGAAGGGAACCGACCGGTGAGCACCACGCATACGCTCAGCGTCCTCGTCGAGGACCGGCCCGGCGTGCTCGCGCGCGTCGCGTCCCTGTTCTCCCGGCGCGGCTTCAACATCGAGTCGCTCGCGGTGGGCGGCACCGAGCTCAAGGGTGTCTCGCGCATGACGATCGTGGTGACGGTCGACGAGCTGCCGCTCGAGCAGGTGACCAAGCAGCTCAACAAGCTGGTCTCGGTGATCAAGATCGTCGAGCAGGACGCCACCTCGTCGGTGGCCCGCGAGCTGATCCTGGTGAAGGTCCGCGCCGATGCGGGGACCCGCGGCCAGGTGACGCAGACCGTCGACCTGTTCCGCGCGAAGATCGTGGACGTATCGCCCGACTCGGTCACCATCGAGGCCACCGGGACCCCGGACAAGCTCGATGCGCTGCTCGCGGTGCTGGATCCGTTCGGGATCCGGGAGATCGCGCAGTCGGGTGTCATCGCCCTGGGGCGTGGCCCGAAGTCGATCACGGCGACCCGATAGGTTCCACCCTCGGGGCTGCGGCCCCGAGTACTCCTCAAGACACGTTTCGCAATAAATGAAGTACATCGAAGGGAATCGAAGACCAGTGGCAGTGGAGATGTTCTACGACGACGACGCCGACTTGGGGATCATCCAGGGCAAGAAGGTCGCCGTGATCGGCTACGGCTCGCAGGGGCACGCGCATGCGCTGAGCCTGCGCGACTCGGGCGTCGACGTCCGCATCGGCCTCAAGGAGGGCAGCAAGTCGCGGGCCAAGGCGCAGGAGCAGGGGCTGACCGTGGGCACGCCCGCCGAGGTCGCGGAGTGGGCCGACGTGATCATGCTGCTCGCGCCCGACACGGCGCAGGCGCAGATCTTCACCGAGGACATCGAGCCGCACTTGAAGGACGGCGACGCGCTGTTCTTCGGCCACGGCCTCAACATCCACTTCAAGCTGATCGAGGCGCCGGCCAACGTCACCGTCGCGATGGTCGCGCCCAAGGGTCCGGGTCACCTGGTGCGTCGGCAGTACGTCGATGGCAAGGGCGTGCCCTGCCTGATCGCCGTCGACCAGGATCCGACCGGCGAGGGCCAGGCGCTCGCCCTCAGCTACGCGGCTGCTATCGGTGGTGCGCGCGCCGGCGTCATCAAGACCACCTTCAAGGAGGAGACGGAGACCGACCTGTTCGGTGAGCAGGCCGTGCTCTGCGGTGGCACCGAGGAACTGGTGAAGACCGGCTTCGAGGTCATGGTCGAGGCGGGCTACGCACCCGAGATGGCGTACTTCGAGGTGCTGCACGAGCTCAAGCTGATCGTCGACCTGATGTACGAGGGCGGCATCGCGCGCATGAATTACTCCGTGTCCGACACCGCGGAGTTCGGTGGTTACCTCTCCGGCCCCCGCGTCATCGACGCCGGTACCAAGGAGCGGATGAAGGCGATCCTCTCGGACATCCAGGACGGCACTTTCGTCAAGCGCCTGGTGGCCAACGTGGAGGGCGGCAACAAGGAGCTCGAGGGCCTGCGCAAGGAGAACGCCGAGCACCCGATCGAGGTGACCGGCAAGAAGCTGCGCGACCTGATGAGCTGGGTCGACCGGCCCATCACCGAGACCGCGTAGTCTCACCCGTTCCACAGAGGACCCCGGCTGCGGCCGGGGTCCTCTGCTTTTTCGCACCTCTGTCCAGTCTGGGTTGCCGCAGCATCCATCCCGGAGCGGCGTTACGCACATATCGCCGTATCGACGCTCACAGATGGATCCTGCGGCAATCCGCCCCGGGGCGCGTGCGGTATGGGATGAAATGTCCGGGTGGAGGACTTGGGGAGGATCCTCGCCGCGAACGGGGGAGTGGTGTCTGCGGCCCAGCTGCGGGCGGCGGGTTACAGCTACGACCAGATCAAGCGATCGGGCTGGCGACGCCTTCGAAGGGGGTGGTACGCGCACGCTTCCGCTGACCCCGAGGTGGTGGCTGCGGTGTCTGCGGGCGGTGCACTGACGTGCGTCTCGGCGCTCAGGCGGCACGGCGTCTGGATTCCACCGGCGCTGCGTGGACCGCATGTGAGATTCCCGGAAGCGGCTCGGCGCCGCGGTAGGCGAGGGTGCCGGCCCTATCGCACTGACCCGCCGGTGACCGGAGCCGTGGACTCGCCCGCGGTGGCGGTGGCCTGCGCTGCCAATCATCTCGACGAAGAGGACTTCATCGTGATCCTCGATTCGATCGTCCGACTCCGGCTGATCGAGCAGGTGGACGTGCGCGACATCGCCCTCGCCTCGCCGCATGCGCACCGCAGGCTGTGGGAGAAGTGCGACGGGCGGGCGGAATCCGGAACGGAGACGATGGTGCGGCTGCGGCTACGTGCCCTGCGGATCCGGCTCCGTGTACAGGTTCGCATTCCGGGGGTCGGGATCGTCGACTTCCTGGTCGGGCGGAGACTCGTGATCGAGGTCGACGGGGCGGAGCCGCACCGCGACCGGTTCCAATCGGACCGCACCCGGGACAGGCGCCTGAAGGCGCTCGGCTTCGAGGTGATCCGGCTCACCTACAGGGACGTCGTGTACGACTGGGACGACGTGCTCCCGGACATCCTCGACGTCATCCGTCGCCGCAGTCACCTGCGGCCCGCGACCATCGCGGTGTGAGTGCCGGAGGATCCAGGGCTCAGCTTCGATACGTCGGTATGTGCGTAGCGGAGCTGTCCAGCCGATATTGCGGCGCTGCCGACCGTCACCTACGCAGCGCCTTCAGGGCACGTTGTGCCGCGTTCGCGCCGCACATGCCGTGTGCGGCCGGCCCGGGCGGGGTGGCGGCGGAGCAGATGTACATGCCGGCTATCCCCAGGCTGTACGGCTCGAGCGTGACCCGCGGCCCGAACACCAATTGGACCGGGTCCTTCGCGCCGGTGTTGATGTCGCCGCCCACGAAATTCGAGTTGTAGTGGGGCATCTCGGCGGTGCTGCACACCGACGTGCCGACGATCCGGTCACGGAATCCGGGCGCGAACCGCTCGATCTGGGTGATGATCGCCTCGGTCGCGTCGCCGGCGTAGCCGTTGGGCACGTGCGCGTAGGACCAGACCGGGTGGATGTCGCCGACGCTGCGAGTGGGGTCGGCGAGGTATTGCTGACCGACCAGGACGAACGGGCGCTCAGGCATCCGGCCCACGTGAATCGCGCGCTCGTTCGCCGCGACTTCGGCGAACTCGCCGCCGAGATGGACCGTTCCCGCGCGGTGGGCGTCGGGATTCGTCCAGGGCACCCCACCGTCCACGGCGAAGTCCACCTTGAACGCCCCGGGACCGTAGCGGAACCGCTCCAGGCCCCGGGCGGCTCGGCGTGGCAGCCGGTCACCCAGGATTCGCGCCACCGAACGCGGATCCAGGTCGAACAGCGTGACGTCGGCGTCGGGCAGTTGCTCGGCGCGATCGATGCGCACACCCGTCTCGACCGCACCGCCCAGCTCCACGAGCGTGGTCTCGAGGGCGGCGATGATCGACCCCGAGCCGCCCTCGGCCACCTGCCAGCCGTAGCGGTGGCCCGCTGCGCCGATACCCAGGCCGATCGCCGAGGTGAGCGGTTGATCGAGAGGCCGGAACGTGTGCGCGGCGATACCGCCCCACAGCGCCCGGGCCGTCGGGGTCCGGAACGCCCGTGCCACCACTGCGGCCGGCAGCACCGTGGGCGCGCCGAACCGGGCCATGCGGAACGGGTGGTGGGGGAACCGCAGCAACGGCCCCATGATGTCCTCGGTGAGGTCGTCGAAGTGCGCCACCGACGACGCGAACAGAGCCCGCCACACCGCGCCGTCCACCCCCATCCCGGCCGCGGTGTCCTCGACCGACCGGTGCAGCACCCCGGCGTCGCCGCTGTCCAGCGGATGCACGCAGTCCAGCTCGGCTGAGAGCCACCTCAGGCCGTGTCGCTCGAGATCGAGCCCGACGAGGAACGGAGAGCCCACGGCCATCGGATGAATCGCCGCGCAATGGTCGTGGATCAGGCCGGGAACGATGCCCTCGTAGGATCGAACGCCGCCGCCGACGGTCTTGGATGCCTCCAGCAGCGTCACGTCGACGCCCGCTTGGGCCAGGGTGATCGCGGCGGCGAGCCCGTTCGGCCCGCCGCCGACGACGGTGCCGGTGGTCACGCCACGCGCCCCAGCGGGAAGCGGGCGGGATCGGCGGTCCAGGTGATCTCGCTCGGCACCGGGCCGTCGGGCAGCCAAGGCTGCTGGGCCACCACGTCGCGGACGTTCCATCGGCCGGTCGCGATCACTCCGAGGGCGGCGTCGATGATCTGGAAGTCCTGGCTGTATCGAGTCACCGGCTGCGACTCGGCCCAGACGACGATGAGCTCACCGGGCTCGAAGCCGACCTGCTCCTGCACTGCGGCGATCAGGCGCTTGTCGTGCAGGTGTCCGTCACCGAAGTTGAAGCCGATCAGCGTGTTGCAGACCAGTTCGCCCTCCCGCAGTGTGCGGCGTTCGGCGTCCGGGACGTGCCGGAGCATCATCGAGAACAGGCCCCGCCCGTTGCTGTGCATGGCGCGCCAGCCCAGGCCCATCTGTAGCAGCACCTCCGCCCATTCGCGCGGGATGCCGTAGTTCACGAACTGGTCGACGGTGTTGTGCACGGGACGCTGCACGCGGTTGAGCTTGTCCTCGGCGCCGGGCGCGAACGCCCAGAGACCGGTGGCCCAGTTTCCGGCGTACTGGCGCAGCGAGGGCAGGAACGAGACCTTGTCCGGACGCAGATTGCCGAGGATCGGGAAGAACACGAGGACCGCGAGCACCACCAGGCCCAACCACCCCGGGTTCATGTCCACCACGCTATAGCCGTTCTCGGCGGGGAACCCGACGAACAGGATCAGCGCGGCGTACGCGAACAGCAGGTTCCACTCCAGGGGCACCGCCAGCGGGAAGGTGGAGATGATGAACAGGTGGTAGCACACCATGAACACGGCACAGACGACGGTCAGGGTGCGGTTGACCGAGAACAGCAGCACCAGCGGTGCGGCGATCTCCACGAAGGTCCCCAGGCCCTCGGCCATGAACCGGGCGAACGTCGACGGCAACAGGTCCTCCGGAGGATTCCGGTAATTGGAGCGACGCAGTCCCTTGAACGGCATGCACGGGCTGTTCGACACCATGACCGGGATGACCATGATGAAGTGCTTGCCGATCTTGCTCATGCCGGCACCCACCCACACCACCACGATCAGCAGCTTGAGGCCCACGATCATCGTGGCGAAGGAGCAGAACGGCAGCAGGCCGAACATCACCATCGCGGGTAGGTACTGCTCGCCGCGGGCGCCGAGGAAGATCGTCTTGTCGCGCAGGCCGATCAGCACTAGGAGGAGCGCGGGCGCAACGAACAGCCAGGGCCGGACGAGGAGGTACGGATCGGAGTCGTGCACCGTCACTCCGCCCGGCACGATGCCCACGACGAGCGAGACGAGAAGCAGCACGTACAACCCCACGTCCACGGGAGTGCGCCGCGTGCCCGCGGTGAGTGGCATCCAGGCGAACGGAGGCAGGCGGAGGGTTCCGGTGCGTGCCCAGAACCGGATGCCGCCGGTCATCGGCTTGATCTTGAATGTCAGTGGCCCCCACGCCCCGGCGATGCCGATGGACTCGAGCAGCGTGGTCCACAACACCAGCTTCTCGTACACGATGGGCTTGTTCCACCAGGTGGAGACGTCCCAGAAGTGCAGGCCGGACGTGGCGGTGGCTACTACGACTCCGCAGAACGCGAACAGCACCACCAGCTTGACGATGTAGATCAGGAAGACGAATTTGGCGGTCCCGAAACCGTTCTCGACCCAGTGCTGGGTGGCGAACCGGAGGCGCTCGCGGATGGGCCGGGACAGGTATTCGGCCGGGTCGACCGGCGGCAGGTCGGGCTTGGTGAATCCCATTGTGATGTCCTAGATTTCGTTGCTGCGGTCGGAGTGGTCAGGCCGGGGCGGCGGCGTCGAGGCGGCGCAGTGCGGGCTTGTCGATCTTTCCCACGGGGTTCTTGGGGAGGGTGTCGAGGACCACGATCTGGACGGGCTGCTTGTACTTGGCCAGGTTCTCGCGGGTGTGTGCGGCGACGGCCTCGGCGTCGGGCGCCGCACCGGAGACGTACAGCACCGGTACCTCGCCGTATTTGGCGTCGGGCCGGCCGATCACTGCGGCCTCGGCGATCCCCGGGACGCCGAACACCACCGTCTCGATCTCCTTGGGGTAGATGTTCTCACCGCCCCGGATGATCATGTCCTTCGCGCGGTCCACGAGGCGCAGGTAGCCGTCCTCGTCGAGAAGGCCGACGTCGCCGGTACGCAACCACCCGTGGTCGATGGTCTTGGCGGTCTCCTCGGGGCGGCCGAGGTAGCCGCGCATGATGTTCGGCCCCGACAGCAGCACCTCGCCGGCCTGGCCCGTCGCGACGTCCTCTCCGGCTGCATCGACGATCCGCACGCTCTGGCCCGGCAGGGGAATGCCGACGGTTCCGGGCTTACGCACGCCGTCCAGCGGGTTCGCCGTTGCGGCACAAGTGCATTCGGAGAGGCCGTAGCCCTCGATCAGGGGAAAGCCGAATCGGTTCTCGAACCGCTCCAGGAGTTCGACGCTGGCGGGGGCGGCCCCGCAGACGGCGAACCGGACCGACGAGGTGTCGGGGCGCACGTCCTCCGGCAGGTCGGCCAGGAGCGTGTAGATCGTGGGCACCGCGGAGAAGTAGGTGGCGCGTGTCTTCTCGATGACCTCGAAGAACGTGGCCGGGTTGAAGCGGCCCGCGATCGTCACGCGTCCGCCGGCCGCGAGCGGGTTCAGTGTGCTGACCATGATGGCGTTGACGTGGAACAGGGGCAGGATCAAGAGACTGTGTTCGTCCTCGGAGTATTCGAAGGCCGCCGAGCACATCTGGTACATCCCGGTGAGGTTGGCGTGGTCGAGGATCACGCCCTTGGGCCGCCCGGTGGTTCCGCTGGTGTAGATCAGCAGTGCCGGGTCGTCGGGTGCGGCGACGGGCTCGGCGGCGTCCTGCGGCTGCTGTAGCAGCTTCGTCACGTCGAGCACGGTGACCCCGTCCGGCACGGGAGCCTCGGTGTCCCAGGTCACCAGGGTCTTCACGCCCGCGTCGGCGATCTGGTAGTTCACCTCGGCCGGGGTGAGGAACGGGTTGATCGGTGTGGCCGCCGCACCCAGCCGCCACGCCGCGAACAACGTCACGACCAGCATCGCGGTGTTCGGCAGCTTGATCGCCACTACGTCTGAGCGGCCCACGCCGGCTTCGCGCAGGGCGGTCGCGGTGGAACGCACGGCGGCGAGGAACGCCGCGTTATCCAGATCGAGTAGGTCGTCGGCGACGGCGGGCCGGGCCGGGGCGGCGGCGGCCCGCTCGTCGGGCAGGCTGGCGAAGGTCATGCGGAGCTCCTGGGGTTCATGATCGGATGCCACAAAGGTACGACGCCTGTGAAGCCCATCACACCGTCTCGCGCCAACGAACCGGTTCGGCGTTTTCGTCTCCTGAGGACGAAGATGGCCCTCTACCGGCTGTGTTCCTGCGCACCGGCGCAGTGACGAGGCCACTGCGGCGGACCAGGCGTTGCATGCCGATTCGGTGAAATATCGCGTGCACCGGGCGGTGGCGCGGCGGGGTCGGCCGATCGCGACGACCGGTTGGACGTCGAGGTGGCCCTGCCGCTCCTACGGTTCTTCGGGACATGAGCCGTGTGCGTGCGCGGACCCGGCCAGGATCGGCTCGGACGCCGGTCACTAAGCTGATGTGGTAATCGGCCCCGAAAAACAGGAGCAAACGTGAGCCGCCCCGTGGTATTGATCGCCGACAAGCTCGCCCCGTCGACCGTGGAGGCGCTCGGCGACGACGTCGAGGTCAAGTGGGTCGACGGACCGGACCGCCCGGCGCTACTCGCCGCGGTTCCCGAGGCCGACGCCCTGCTCGTGCGCTCGGCCACCAAGGTCGACGCCGAGGTCTTGGCCGCGGCGACCAACCTGAAGATCGTGGCGCGCGCCGGCGTGGGCCTCGACAACGTCGACGTTCCGGCTGCCACCGAGCGCGGCGTCCTCGTCGTCAACGCGCCGACGTCCAACATCCACACGGCCGCGGAGCACGCCATCGCCCTGTTGCTGGCCACCGCCCGGCAGATCCCGGCGGCCGACGCGACGCTGCGTGAGCACACGTGGAAGCGCAGCAAGTTCAACGGCGTCGAGATCTTCGGAAAGACCGTGGGCGTGGTGGGCATGGGCCGCATCGGCCAGCTGGTCGCCCAGCGCCTCGCCGCCTTCGAGACCAAGATCGTGGCCTACGACCCCTACGTCAGCCCGGCCCGCGCCGCGCAGCTCGGTATCGAGCTGCTCAGTCTCGACGAACTGCTCGAGCGCGCCGACATCGTCACGGTGCACCTGCCCAAGACCCCGGAGACCAAGGGCCTGATCGGGCGGGACCAGCTCGCGAAGACCAAGAAGGGCGTGAT
The DNA here is from genome assembly GCA_903970215.1 of Acidobacteriaceae bacterium. GTDB lineage: Bacteria > Actinomycetota > Actinomycetes > Mycobacteriales > Mycobacteriaceae > Tsukamurella. The sequence continues at coordinate 5,602 of CAJCHX010000206.1, read as the reverse complement.
CCTCGTCAACGCGGCACGCGGCGGCCTGATCGACGAGCAGGCGCTGGCCGACGCGATCACCTCCGGCCACGTGTTCGGGGCGGGCATCGACGTCTACGAGACCGAGCCCTGCACCGACAGCCCGCTGTTCGAGCTGCCCCAGGTGGTCGTGACCCCGCACCTCGGAGCCTCCACCACTGAGGCGCAGGACCGGGCCGGTACGGACGTCGCCAAGAGCGTGCGGTTGGCGCTCGCGGGCGAGTTCGTGCCCGGTGCCGTGAACGTCAAGGGCGGCGCCGTGGACGACGAGGTGGCGCCGTGGCTCGAGCTGACCCGCAAGCTGGGCGTGCTGCTCGGCGCGCTGCCGGGACCGGTGCCGGACAAGCTGGGCGTCACGGTTCGCGGTGAGCTGGCATCGGAGAACGTCGACATCCTGCAGCTGTCGGCACTGCGCGGCCTGTTCTCCGCCGTGATCGAGGACCCGGTCACGTTCGTCAACGCGCCCGCGCTCGCGGACGAGCGTGGCGTCACCGTCGAGCTCGCCACGCTCACGGAGAGCCCCAACCACCGCAGCCTCGTGGACGTGCGTGCGGTGTACGGCGACGGGTCGGTGCAGAACGTGTCCGGCACGCTGTCCGGTCTGACGCAGGTGCAGAAGGTGACCAACATCAACGGCCGCAACTTCGACCTCCGCGCCGAGGGGTTGAACCTGCTCGCTTCGTACGGTGACAAGCCCGGTTCGCTCGGCCGGATCGGCACGTTGCTCGGCGAGGCCGGCATCGACATCCAGGCCGCAGCGTTGAGCCAGGACGCCGAGGGCGCGGGCGCGACGATCCTGCTGCGCGTCAGCCAGCCGGTACCCGAGGACGTGCAGACCGCGATCGGTGCGGCCGTCGACGCCACCACGCTCGTGCAGGTGGATCTGTCGTGAAGCTCGCGGTGATCGGTGGCGACGGTATCGGCCCCGAGGTCGTCGCGGAGGCACTCAAGGTGTTGCACGCGGTGGTCGGGGACTTCGAGACCACCGAATACGACCTCGGGGCTCGTCGCTACGAGCGCAACGGCGAACTGCTCACCGAGGCCGACCTGGACTCCATCCGCGAGCACGACGCGATCCTGTTGGGTGCCATCGGCGACCCGGGCAAGGTGCCGCCGGGCGTGCTCGAGCGCGGGCTGCTGCTCACGATGCGGTTCGCGCTCGACCACCACGTCAACCTGCGTCCTTCGAAGCTGTTCCCGGGTGTCGAGTCGCCGTTGCGCAACCCCGGCGAGATCGACTTCGTCGTGGTCCGGGAGGGCACCGAGGGCGCGTACACGGGTAACGGTGGCGCCATCCGCGTCGGTACCCCGAACGAGGTGGCCAACGAGACGTCGGTCAACACCCGCTTCGGTGTCGAACGCGTGGTGCGGTTCGCCTTCGACTTGGCGATGACGCGGCGTCGGCACCTCACCTTGGTTCACAAGACCAACGTGCTGGTGTACGGCGGTGGGTTGTGGCAGCGCACGGTCGACGCGGTCGCGGCGGAGTACCCCGAGGTCACTGTCGACTACAGCCACATCGATGCGGCGACCATCTACCTGGTCACCGACCCGAGCCGGTTCGACGTGATCGTCACGGACAACCTGTTCGGCGACATCATCACCGACGAGGCCGGCGCGGTGACCGGCGGCATCGGGTTGGCGGCATCGGGCAATATCGACGCGACGCGCACCAACCCGTCGATGTTCGAGCCGGTGCACGGCAGTGCGCCGGACATCGTTGGGCGCGGCATCGCGGACCCGACGGCGGCGATCCTGTCCGCGGCGATGCTGCTGCGTCACCTCGGCGACGCCGCGAACGCCCAGCGGATCGAGGACGCCGTTGCCGCCGATCTCGCAGCGCGCGGGGACACCCCCGTCAAGACGGTCGAGGTGGGTGACCGGATCGTCGCAGCGCTGGCGGAGTAGTCGGGCGGGCGGGCGGGCCTGAACTCGGGTCCGCCCGCCGTCGAACGACTCAGCCGTCGCCGCGGTGATCCGACGGGATGACGGGCAGTGCTATCAGCGGGGCTAGTGCGGCGACGCCGAATGCCCAGCCGAATCCAGCAGCGCCGATCAACGCACCGATCAGTGGCGACGCGGCGGTCGAGACGATGAACTGGCCGGTGTTCTGGATCGCCAGAGCGCGGCCGGAGTAGTACGGGCCCGCGTGTTCGGCGACCGCGGTGAAGGACAGGCCGTTGTCCGCCACCGTCATCATCGACGCGATCACGAACACGAGGATCGCCCAGGCCGATCCGACGGCGGCGAGGCATGCGAGCCCGCCCATCGACAGCGCCGCTGCGACCGCTATCCAGCGGATCGGTGCGGTGCGCGAACCCACCCGGTCGGACAGCGCGCCGGAGGCGATCCGGCCCCCCGCGCCGCACAGTTGGCTGACCGTCACGACCAGTCCGGCGGTACCCGGGGACCAGTGCAGACCGACGATCAGCCAAGTGATGCCGTACGTCCACACGGCCGACTGCGGTAGCTGTAGGAGCAGGCTGGAGGTGTGGATGCGGTACAGGAATCGGCTGGTGCGGTAGGGGTTCTGCGGCGGATCGGCGGCGCGAGCGCCGGGGTCGGCCGACGTGCTCCCGGGCAGCGGCGGGTCGACGATGAATAGTGCGACCAGAACCAGCGAGAGGCACGCGACCACCAGCGGCACCGTCATCGCCGCGGCGAGTGAGAACCGGTGCGCCAGAACGGGCATCAGGAGCGAGAGCACAGCGATGCCCAGCGGCTGCGACGTCTGCCGGATACCCATGGCCGTCCCGCGCCGCTCCGGCGGGAACCAACCGACGACGATTCGCCCGCTCGCGCCGTTGCAGCTCGCCGCCATCGCCGACCCCACGAACAGCCCGGCGGCATCCAGCCACAGCGGCGCGTGGACAGCGAACATCGCCACGGTGGCGCCCAGCCCGAGCGCGGCGCCGGACAGGCTGATCAGCAGTACGCGACGCTCGCCGACCCGGTCGATCAGTGCGCCCCACGCGACGGTGGTCAGCAGCAGTCCCAATGGCGCGGCAGCGGCGAAGACTCCGGCGTCGCGCAGTGACAGCCCCTCGCGATGCAGCTCAGGGATGAGGAACCCGGCGCTGTTCACGGTCGCCGTGGTCGTGATGGCCGCGGTCATGGAGACCAGCAGCATCACCCACCGTCGGGCGGTGGACACGTCGAAGACGGGTGTGCCGGTGGGAGTAAGCATCTCGGTAGCAGTTTAGATGACCGAACGATATCGGGGTGGGGCGGGGCGACGCTAGGGTGTGCTCATGCGTCTAGCTCGAATCGCCAGTGCGGACGGTGTCGCGTTCGCATCCATCGAGGGGGATCCCGGCGACGGTGCCCGCGTCCGCGAGATCGCTGAGCACCCGTTCGGAACACCTCGGTTCACCGGGCGCACCTGGGCGCTCGACGATGTGCGCCTGCTCGCGCCGATCCTCGCCACCAAGGTGGTGTGCATCGGCAAGAACTACGCGGCGCACGTGAAGGAGTTCGACGGCCAGATCCCCGAGGATCCCGTGATCTTCATCAAACCCAACACGTCGATCATCGGGCCGCAGGCGCCGATCCGGCTGCCGCGCAGTAGCTCCCGGGTGGACTTCGAGGGCGAGCTGGCGGTGGTGATCGGACAGCCCTGCCGGGACGTCAAGGCGCAGCGGGCCGCCGACGTGATCCTCGGTTACACCGTGGCGAACGACGTGACCGCTCGCGACCAGCAACGGCATGACGGGCAGTGGACCCGGGGCAAGGGCTACGACACGTTCTGCCCGTTGGGTCCGTGGATCGAGACCGAACTCGACCCCCGGGATCTGCGGGTCACCACCGAGGTCGACGGTGCGGTCAAGCAGGACAGCCGCACGTCGCTGATGCTGCACGACGTGGGTGCGATCGTGGAGTGGATCTCGGCCGTGATGACCCTGCTGCCGGGCGATGTGATTCTGACCGGCACGCCCGAGGGGGTCGGGCCGATCGCCGACGGTCAGTTGGTTTCGGTCACCGTCGAGGGGATCGGAACGCTCACGAACCCGGTCCAGGACCGGTGACATCACTGCTATGACTCACTAGACATGGGTTGTTCTTAGAGTGCGGTAGGCGATCCGTTGACCTGATTCACAGGTTGCTCTTACCTGGTCCGGAGGGTCGAAGCGCACGGTGCAGGGGCCGAGGCGGCGGATCGCCGCAGATCACCGGCCCACGAAGGGAACGAAATTCATGACGGTACGCAAGACTCTGGCGGGCGGGGCTCTCGGGCTCGGCCTCGCGGCTGCGGCGCTCGGCGTCGGGGCCGGCACCGCGAACGCTGCACCGATTGCTCCGGCGCACAGCTGGTACAACCCGGGCTGGGGCCACCACCACCGCCCCTGGGGTTGGGGTGGCGGCTGGAACGGTGGCGGTTGGAACGGCGGCGGCTGGGGTGGCGGCGGCTGGGGTGGCGGTTACCACCACTGGCGCCACTGGCGCTGATCTTCCGACGGCCGCCTCCCCGGATTCGGGGCGGGCGGCCGTTCTCGTTCCACCGCCGCGAGGTGCTCGGCGGGACTACGACGCGGTGACGTCGCGGGCGAACTCCGCGATCGTCGTCACCATCCGGTCGAGTCCTGGTTGTTCGAGTGGGTAGTGGCCGGCGCCCTCGAGCATCACGACCGTGACCGGCACCTTGTCGATCGGTCCGATGAGCGGCTGGGAGAGGGCGAGCGGGGTCCACCGATCTTCCGCCGGCTGGGTGAGCAGGACCGGGCAGACGTCGAAGTCGGCCGGCTCGATGGGCGGCTGGTAGCGCATGTAGCTGTCGAGGAATGCGATCGAGACGGTGTTTCCGGCCGACGTCCGATCCTTGAAGAACACCCGCAATGCCGCCCGGTTGTTCACCAGCGCGTACATCTTGCTCATCAGGCGCATGGGGACGCGCATCCGGCGCAGCGGTGTGCGTGCGATGAGCGGTAACGCGGGCGTGCCCAGACCCACGATGGGGTCGTGCGCGGTACGCATCGCCACGTTCCGGTCACGTTGGTCGAGGAAGGTCATGCCGACGATGCCGTGCACCCGGCCGTTGAGAGCGGCGACGTGGTACGTCTCGGCGCCTCCTGCGGACAGCCCGTAGAGGACGATCGGCCGGTCGTCGCGGGCGAGTTCGCGGTCCACCAGGTCGGATCCGATCCGCACCCAGTCGTCGAACGTGACCGACGCGCCCGGCGCCACCTCCGTCACGCCGTAGCCGGGCATGTCGACGGCGATCGTCTCGAATCCGCGCTTCGCCAACGGGCGACCGAGGATGAGGTTCAACTGCCGACCGTTGGTTCCCACGCCGTGGAACAGGATCACCTTGACCTGCGCGTCCGGGTCTCGGTACGTGTCCAGATGGATGCGGTGACCTCGGTGCTGCCACCATTCCTCGGCGGGCTGGTCGTCCTCCGGGATGCGGTAGGCCGGTGGGAGGAAGCGTTGGATTCGCCGCCACGCCTGTTGGTTCTGATAATCCACGCCTCGAGGATAGTGCGGGGTGCCACACCCTCCGTCGGCACATCGGCGGGGCCTGACGCGGTGTCCAGCCGCATCCGGGCAGCGGCCGGTCGTACCGCGACGGGCGCCGACTAGGCTCGGG
>CAJCHX010000205.1 GCA_903970215.1 Acidobacteriaceae bacterium | reverse complement strand
GGCGGTCGCCGTCGCCGGGACGGCGACGGCGATGGTGTCGGCCCGCTCGGCAGCGACGGCCAGAGCTTTCGGACCGCCGGCCGCGACGAGTGTCGGCGTGCGCGGCCCGGCTCCGTCCAGATCGGCGAGCGCATCGAGGGTCTCGACGAGCCGCGCGAGGCGCTGCGGCGCCGTGCCGTACGAGACCCCAAGTGCTTCTGCGTCCGCGGCGACGTCCGGTCGGCCGGTCCCGATACCGAACCGGAACCGGCCACCGCTCACTGACGCCAGCGAATGTGCCTGCCACGCCGCATGCTTCGGGTCGTGTAGTGGTGACGCGACGACGTAGTCGGCCACCTCGAGCGTGGTGGTGGCCCCCAACGCCACGGCGGCGGCCGTGAAACCGTCGGGTAGCGGATAGTTCTCCGGGATGGCCAGTACGTCGAAGCCCTGGGCTTCGACGGAGCGTGCGTAGGCGGCCCAGTCGCCCAAGCCTGGTGTGGGAATGGCGCTGACTGCGAAGCGGAACGGTCTCGTCACACCTCCACTCATACCCGCGCACCCATACCCTGCGCACCCATACCCCGTACCCCCCTAGCCCGCGCACCCCTACCCCGCGCGGTGCGCCGCGCGCAGGTGTTAGCGAGCGCCGAATCGAATCAGCTTGGGCGCAAGGGTTCCTCACGTCGGCTGCACACGCGACAGTTACGCCGAACTGCTGAACGGCCGGGGAGAGGCCGGGACGCTTGGCGTGGCCCGTCGGAGAATCCTCGGGCCGGAGGAGGAACTGTGACCAGCGGAACGACGATGACGCGGCCGCCGACATGATCGAGGTCGAGCGGCTCACCAAGACGTACGGAGCGGGGCCGGCGGCGACGACGGTGCTCCGCGATGTCACCTTCCGGGTGGCCCCCGGCGAGATCTTCGCGGTGGTCGGCCCAAGCGGCGCGGGCAAATCGACCCTCGCACACTGTCTGAACCTGCTGGAGCGACCCACCAGCGGACGGGTCGCGATCGGCGGTCAGGAGCTCGCCGATCTGCGAGCCGGTGAACTCCGAGTGGCCCGGCGCCGAATCGGGACGGTGTTCCAGTCGTCGTCGCTGCTGCTGCGCCGCACGGCCGCCCAGAACGTCGCGTTGCCGCTCAAATATCTGGGGGTGACCCGGGCCGAATCACGAGCGCGCGTGGCCGAGTTGCTCGATCGGGTCGGGTTGGCGGACAAGGCCGATCACTACCCGTACCAGCTGTCCGGTGGGCAGCGGCAGCGCGTGGGAATCGCCCGCGCGCTCGCGCTACGGCCCAAGGTGTTGCTGTCCGACGAGGCCACCTCCGGCCTCGACCCCGACTCCACCGCCCAGTACCTCGACCTGCTGCGAGACGTACGGGACGAGTTGGGGCTCGCCGTCGTCCTGATCACACACGAGATGGACACCATCGTGCGGGTCGCCGACAGCGCCGCGAGGCTCGACCACGGCGTCTTCGCGGAACAGGGACGGCTTGTCGATCTACTCGCCGATCCCGACTCGGAACTCGGTGCAGCGCTGCGGTCCTCGGGTCCGGCCGCGGAGCCCCGAGCGGGAGCTGTGGCCGTGCGGCTGACCTACCGGGGGACGACGGTGCCGGCGGACTGGCTGGGCCGGGTCGTTCTCGAGACGGGCGTACCGGTCTCGTTGTTGTCGGCGTCGGTGCAGGCGGTCGACGGTGTGTCGGTGGGCACTGTGACCGTCGGCGTGGACGAGGGTGAAGCCGCGCGCGTCACGGCGGCCGCGCGCCGCCTCGGCCTACAGCCCGACGATGTGGGTACCCGAGAGGCGGTGCCCGCGTGATCTTCTCAATAGGAGAGACGGCGCCGGCGGTGGTGCGGCCGCTGCCGATGTCGTACACC
>CAJCHX010000204.1 GCA_903970215.1 Acidobacteriaceae bacterium | reverse complement strand
GCGGGGCTGTGCTTGTCGGCGTCGGTCGCGCGTACCGGCCGGCTGTGGCCAGCGGTCGTGGTGCACGCTGCGGCGAACGGAGCGGGTGCAATCCTCACGAGTCGTTCAGCATTCTGTGACAGTTGATTCTGATGTTAATGGTGATGCTTGTGGGAACTGCTCCGTATTCACAGAATGTCGTCAATATCGTCGCGTATCCGCAGGTAGGAACGTTACAGAGGGAAATGTAACCTCATTCCGCATTTCTAAGAACTTTTAAGCTATGGCATTATAGAAACTGCACATTCGCCAGGCGCGATGAGTGGTGGCCCTACCGACGCATGATCTGTGGACGCCACCAGAACACCGTTTCTAGAGGAGTACAACGATGACCGCCATGATCGACGGGCGCCGCGGAACGTTCCGCCTGGCCGCCGCCGTGACCGCGACCGCGCTCGCTCTCGGGCTCGGCGCCGGCGTCGCCGAGGCGAAGGCCAAGCCCAAGCCAGAGGTGAGTTCGGAGGAGCCCACACCTCCCGTCGCCACGAGCACCGGCTGGGAGATACTCGCCGACGACGCCACCCACGAGGCAACGGTCTGGCACGACGGAGTGGTCGTGCGGACCATGCCGATCTCCATGGGCAAGCGCAAGGACGCCACCCCCAACGGCGTCTACCACACCAAGGAGAAGTACAGCTCGTTGATCATGTCCTCGGCCACCTACGGCGTGCCGGTCGACTCGCCCGACGGTTACTCCGAGACCGTGTACTGGGCCACGCGGATGTCGTGGGACGGCATCTTCATCCACGCCGCACCGTGGTCGGTCGCGAGCCAAGGCCACACCGACGTCAGCCACGGCTGCATCAACATCAGTACGGCCAACGGCAAGTGGGTCTACGACACCATCCCCGAGGGGACCCCCATCGTGGTCGAGCACACCAGTGGCGGGCAATACCAGGGCGACTGAACCAAGAGCCTTCTAGAAAAGGGAAACCCTCGGTCCGAAGACCGAGGGTTTCCCTTTTCTTGCCTGTCGGCTCAGCCGACGGTGCCGGACGAGTCGGCTCAGCCGACGGCCGTCCGCTCCGGGTCCTGCGCCGATGCCGCGACGGTCCCGAACTCGATCGAGTCGGCCACATCCGATCGGGTGTAGTCGAGCGAGTCGAGCAGATAGTTGTGCCGGATCATCCACGGCGCGACGGTGGCGGCCTTCGGCATCGCATCGGGGGATCGCTGTACGTACCCCGACGTGAGGTCCAGAGCCGGGTGCTCCTCGAGTACCAGGTCACCGGTCCGCGGCACGGCGTGCGTGTATCCGTGGTCCGCCATGTACCGGTACAGGCGTGCGATCGCGCGGGCCGAGATGTCCGCACGAAGCGTCCACGACGCGTTGGTGTAGCCGATGATGAACGCGAAGTTCGGGACGTCCTGCAGCATGAACCCGCGGTACGCGAAGTGCTCGTGCGGCTTGGTCGGCGCGCCGTCGATGCTCACGTCGACGCCGCCGAACGCGAGCAGCTTGAGCCCGGTGGCCGTGATGACGATGTCGGCCTCCAGCTCGCGACCGGAGCCCAACACGATCCCACGCTCGGTGAAGTGGTCGACGGTGTCGGTGACCACTTCGGCCTTGCCCGACCGGATGGTCTTGAACAGGTCACCGTCCGGAACCACGCACAGGCGCTGGTCCCACGGCTCGTACTTCGGCTTGAAGTGCACGTCGACGTCGTAGCCGGCGGGCAGCATCTTCTGCGTGATCGTGCGGATCGTCTTCCGGGACGCCTTCGGGAACCGGCGGCAGTACAGGTACATGCCCAACGTGATCATCGAGTTGCGGCGGCGGGTGAGGTTGTGCGCGATCTGAGCCGGCAGCAGCTTCTTCGCCGCGACGGTCAGTGGGTCGGAGCCCGGCACCGGCATGATGTACGTGGGCGAACGCTGCAACATCGTGATGTGTGCGGTGTCGTCGGCCATCGACGGGATCAGCGTGATCGCGGTGGCGCCCGAGCCGATCACCACGACCTTCTTACCCTTGTAGTCGAAATCCTCCGGCCAGTGCTGCGGGTGCACCACCTGGCCGCCGAAGGACTCGATGCCGGGGAAGTCGGGCTCGTAGCCGGCCTCGTAGTTGTAGTACCCGGTACACGCGATCAGCTGGCGCGCGGTGTACACCTGCGCCTCGCCGTCGTGGACAGCAGTGACGGTCCACAGGTCCGTCGCCGAGTCGAAGTCGGCCGAGAGCACCTTCGTCTCGAACCGGATGTGCCGGTCGATCCCGAACTTGGCGGCGGCCTCTTCGATGTACTTCTTGATCTCCGGACCGGTCGCCATGGTCTGGGTGCCGTCCCAGGGCAGGAACGGGTAGCTCAGCGTGAAGATGTCCGAGTCCGAGCGGATGCCCGGGTACTTGAACAGGTCCCACGTACCACCCATCGCCGCGCGCTGCTCCAGGACGGTGTAGCTCAGCTGGGGGAGTTCGCTCGACACGCGGTACGCGGTGTCGATGCCGGCCAGACCGGCACCGACGATCAACACGTCCTGATAGATCGCGTCGGTGTTAGCCACGTAGCCTCCTTGCTTCGGGGTCTCATGATCTCGGTAAGGCTGCTTACTGAGACTGATTCAATAACGCGTTTCCGACGAGTGTACAACGCTGCGGGCCCGAAGCCCATAGGCGAACGGGGGCCGTGTCCAGGAATCGAGTGCACGCGGCCAGGAACTCAACCGACGTAAAGAGTACCGCCCACATCCTTGACCGGAACAGCGGGCAGCGGAGCCATGGCCGGCCCGCGCTCGACGCTGCCGTTGGCCGCGTCGAACTCGCTGCCGTGCGCGGGACACACCAATGTGAGTCCGTCTCCAGCGGTCACCGTCGCCCCCATGTGCGTGCAGACGGCCGAGAAGGCCACGAACTCGCCTGCGGTGGGCTGTGCCACCACGTACGGCGTCGCTGCGGCGATCACCACCGCATTGCCGACCGGGACGCTCTCGGCCGCGACCGTCACGTGGGTGCCGAGTGCCTTGCTCCCGTTGGCGCCGGAGTTCCCGCTCCCGGAGTTTCCGTTGGCGGAGTTCCCATTGCCGGCGGCCGCCGGGGTGCTCGGCGCCGGGCTCGACTGGGAGGAGCTGGAGCACGCGGCCAGCACGACGGGGAGGAGGGCCACACCGGGCAGCGCGACGAGCAGCTGCCGGCGGGCGGGACAAAGGGGCGATCTGTTCTCGATCATGGTGTACGCCTTAGGGTTCCGGCGAGCGGGGACCACCCGCGCAGTGTTGGCTGCGATGTCCGCGGTGGGCCGCCGCGACGATGCCACCCTACGCTGACTACCAACGTCTGCGGCGGCCCCGCAGCGCCCCGTGCTCCGATGCCAGGAGGCTTGAATGCTCACCACCGTCGCCGGCCTTCCGGCGCACCCGTTGCTGGTCCACTTCGCCGTGGTCCTCACCCCGATCTCGGCACTGCTACTGCTCGTCACGTCCTTGTGGCCGCGGGTACGGCGTTGGTCGGGGCCCGCTACGCCCGCTGTGGCACTCGTGGCATTCGTCGCCTGCTTCCTGGCCAAGGAGTCGGGGGAGCGGTTCGAGAAACGCGTGCTGGCGGCGCTTGCGAACAGTCCCGCGGCGGCCGCCGAGCAGCGCGCCGCGATCGAGCACCATGCGGACCAGGGCACCGCGACCATGATCTGGGCATTCGTAGTGTTCGTCCTGGCGCTCGCGGTCTGGGCGGTGACCAGCGACTGGGCGCGCGAACACCTGCGAGTTCCAGCGGCTCTGGGAAGCAGGTGGCCGATGGTCGGCCTCGGCGTGTCGTCTGTCGTTGCGACCATCGCCGCAGTCTGGGGTGTGATCGCCGCGGGTCACTCCGGGGCATCGATGGTGTGGTCGGGACTCTGACCGCGCCTACTCCGCGGCGTGGGCCTTGGTGAGCTCCACGTACACGGCGGCGTTGAGCTTGACTCGCGCCACCTCGTCGTCGGTCAGTTCGCGGCGCACCTTGGCCGGGACGCCGACCACCATCGAGCGGGGCGGGATCACGGTTCCCTCGGTGATCAGCGCGTTCGCGGCGATCAGGGTCTCGGCACCGATCACGGCCCCGTTCAGGACCGTGGCCCCCATGCCGACCAACACGTCGTCACCGACGGTGCAGCCGTGCAGGATCGCGTTGTGCCCCACGCTCACGCGGGCCCCGATGGTGCACGGAACGCCCGGGTCGGCATGGACCACGACACCGTCCTGGATGTTGCTGTCGGCACCCACGGTGATCCGCGCCGCGTCGGCACGGATCACCGCGCCATAGAAGACACCCACCCCACCGGCCAGGACGGCATCGCCGAGCACCGTGGCGGAGTCCGCGACCCACGCCGTCGCATCTACCTGGGGCACGAGGCCCCCGAATGGACGTAACACGCTGCTCCTCAGGTCGTACGGAAGGCCGCGGCGCTCAGCCCAGTCCGGCGGTCCCCAGCAGCCTACCCACGGCA
>CAJCHX010000203.1 GCA_903970215.1 Acidobacteriaceae bacterium | reverse complement strand
CCCATCGGGCCGGAACATGTCGGCCCCTCGGTCTAACGTCGCCCCCACACCACCGAGAGGACAACCCGATGATCCGACGCAACTACGACGTCATCGCCACCGCCGGCACCGCCGGTGTCCTGATGATCGTCCACGCGCCGTGGCCGTTCTGGCTCGTCTGGGGCGGCATCACCGCCTACCAGGCCACCAACCGGTGGCGGGCCCGCACACACTGACAAGTACCACTTGTCACCCGGAGGCTGCGTGGCGTTTTTCCCAACGCAGCCCCCTTGGCAGTCGTGTCCCTCATGGACACGACCCCATCGGCCGCCTTTCTCGCGCCGTCGTCGCTTCCGTCGCCGTCTTCCGGCGCGGGCTCCTGGTCACCGTCGTCGTCAGTAGGGCAACTCGCGCCGAGCTGGAACGCCGTGTGGTGCAGAAGCTGCACCAACTCCTGATCCGCGGGTGTAAGTGCGTGATAAACGCGAAGTAGCTGATGCAGGTTCGGCGACTTCGCGCAATCAGCGCTGGTCAGAGCGCCCCCGGCAGGAATCGAACCTGCGACCTAGGGATTAGAAGGCCCTTGCTCTATCCAACTGAGCTACGGAGGCGTGGCGGAACGTCCCGATTCTAGTGGTGGGCCCCGAGGACCGCGACGGTCGGCCCGGTAGAGACGATGCACCGAGTGACAACACACGTTGCCACCACGCCGCTACGCTGAGCGGGTGACCTCAACCACGCAGGCCGGACCCACTGCGTTCCGTTGGCGCCAGGCGCGGGCGGGCGGCCCGCACCGTCGGGTCCGCGACGCGATACTCCGCGCGACCGGGGTCGACCTGTTCCCACCGGACGCGGTCGCGGACGAGTTCGCCCGGTTGCGCAACGTCGGCGACCCGCTCGCCGAACGGTTCGTGAGCGCGACCACGTACGGACGGCTGGGGTCGGATGCCACGCGGACCTTCGTGGACGCCGCGCTCGCCGACGGTGTCGAGGCCGCGCTCGAGACGCACGCACTCGATGACGACGCGGCGGCAGCGGCTCGCGCCCTGTTCGCGGAGTTCGAGACGGTCCCCGACTGGGTCGATCCCACCCTGCTCGACGAGGGGGCCGCAGTGTGGCGCCGGTGGGGCTACGACCTGGGCGCCGTCGGCAACGCGGGCACCCTGGACACCTACACCGAGGGGTCGCTCGCGGTGCCGCTCTCGCTCTCCGGCGGCTACGCGGGCGCTTCGGCGCTGCACCGCTTCTTGGAGACCAGCAGGTGGTGGATCGAGGTCAGCCGCAAGGGCGCGCTGCTCACCCCCGGTTCACTGGGACGCAGCCTGTCGATGCGCGTGCGGATCATGCACGTGTCGGTGCGCCGCGGCGTACAACGCCACCCGGAGTGGGACGAGGTGCGCTGGGGATTGCCCATCAGCCAGGCAGAGATGCTGTTGACGCTGCTCGGCGGCAGCGTCGGCCCGGCCTGCGGGCTGTACGCGCTGGGTTACCTCACGTCGCCGCACGAGATCCGCGCATCGCTGCACTTCAACCGGTACCTCGGGCATCTGTTGGGCGCCCGGGCCGACGCGATCTACCCGAGCACCGTCACCGACGGGCTGCGGCTGCTGTTCTTGTTCGACGCCGCGCGCTCGTACGACGCGGGTGACGCGGGTCGCGAACTGGTGGAATCGTTCGTCCCCGCCTTCGCGCCGCGCGCAGGACAATCGCCCCCGGATCGGCTGCGCGCGCGTTGGCATCTCTTAGTACAGGCCGGCCACACGCGCCTGTTCATGCTGCCGTGGAACCGGCGACGGTTCCGCTTGCCCCCGTCGGCCCCCGGCGTCGCCTACCTCGCGGCGCGAGTCCCGCTGATCGTGGGTATCGAGCTGGCCCGACATGCCAGCCCGGCCGCGGATCGGTGGTGGCAACGAAGGTCCGTCGTCGGCTGGGAGCGGTGGCACGCGTGGGCGTTGGGCAACGAGGAAGCCGCCTTCCAGGCGGGACCGCTGCGCCGCTAGCAATACGCAACTAGTTGCATATCTCCGGAGACCAGGCTACCGTCGGCACGTGGCCTTGGAGCACGCGATTCTGGTGTCGCTGAACGAGCGGTCGGGCACCGGGTACCAGCTGACCCGGCGATTCGACCGCTCGATCGGCTACTTCTGGCGCGCCACGCACCAGCAGATCTACCGCACCCTGGCCCGGATGACCGATCAGGGGCTCGTGACGTTCACGGATCAGCCCCAGGACGGGAAGCCGGATAAGAAGGTCTACTCCGTGACCGATACGGGCCGGACCTTCCTCTCGGATTGGGTCGCCGCAGCCGGCACCCCCACATACCTGCGCGACGAGCTCGCCGTGAAGATCCGCGGCGCCGATTCGCGCGACCTCCCCACCCTCGTCGGCGAGGTCCGGCGCCATCGCGACACACACGCCGAACGCGCCGAGCTCTATCGCACCATGGAGAAGACCGACTACCCGGACCCGTCCGCCCTGACGGGACCCTCGCTGCAGCAGTACCTGGTACTGCGCGGCGGCATCATCTGCGAGGACGCCCTCGTCGCCTGGCTCGACGAGGTGCACTCGGCCCTGTCCGCACGACTCACCGAACTCCACTCTCAGCCATAAGGATTCGCGATGACCGCACCCACCAAGTACCCGCTGCTGTTCGAGCCGCTCGACCTCGGCTTCACCACGCTGCGCAACCGGATCGTCATGGGCTCCATGCACACCGGCCTGGAAGACCTGCCCTGGGACATCCCCAAGCTCGCTGCCTACTTCGCGGCGCGCGCCAAAGGCGGTGTAGGACTGATCATCACGGGCGGATACTCCCCCAACATCACCGGTTGGCTACTCCCCGCCGGCGCCAAGATGAGTTCACCCATCGATGCACTGTTGCACCGCAAGGTGACCTCGGCCGTACACGCCGAGGGCGGCAAGATCGCGATGCAGCTGCTGCACGCGGGGCGCTACGCCTACCACCCGCTCAGTGCCTCCGCCAGCGCGATCAAGGCTCCGATCAACCCGTTCAAGCCGCGCAAGATGAGCGACCTGGAGATCCGAAAGACCATCCGGGACTTCGGGAACGCCGCGAAGACTGCAAAGAGCGCCGGGTACGACGGGGTCGAGGTGATGGGTGGCGAAGGCTACCTGATCAACCAGTTCCTCGCCCCGCGCACCAACAAGCGCACCGACAAGTGGGGCGGCTCCGCCGACAACCGGCACCGTTTCCCGGTCGAGATCGTCAAGGAGATCCGGCGCCGCTGCGGCGACGACTTCATCGTGATCTTCCGGCTGTCCATGGCCGACTTCGTCGACGAGGGTCAGACGCGCGACGAGATCATCTCGCTGGCGCTGAAGCTGGAGGCGGCCGGCGTCTCGATCCTCAACACCGACATCGGCTGGCACGAAGCGCGGGTCCCCACCATCGTCACCTCGGTGCCGCGCGGTGCCTTCACTGCGTTCACCGCTGACATCACGCGCGCCGTGAACATCCCGGTATGTGCGGCCAACCGGATCAACATGCCCGAAACCGCTGAGGACGTGCTGCTGCGCGGCGACGCCCAACTGGTCCAGATCGCGCGGCCCCTGCTCGCAGATCCCGAGTGGGCCAACAAGGCCCGTGAGCAGCGCGCCGACGAGATCAACACCTGCATCGGCTGCAACCAGGCCTGCCTCGATCACGCCTTCGTGCACAAGAAGGTGTCCTGCCTGGTCAATCCGCGCGCGGGCCGGGAGACGTCGCTCGTCCTCGGGCCGACGCGTGCCGCCAAGCATGTCGCCGTGGTCGGTGCGGGCCCCGCCGGACTGTCCGCCGCGGTGAGCGCGGCCGAATGTGGCCACCACGTCGAGTTGTTCGAGGCGAGCGACCACCTGGGCGGCCAGTTCTCCTACGCCGCACGGATTCCCGGCAAGGAAGAGTTCTCCGAGACCATCCGGTACTACACCACGATGCTCGACAAGCACGGCGTCACAGTGCACCTGAACACGACGGCGCGAGTCGAGGACCTCAAGGGGCGGTTCGACGAGGTGGTGATCGCGACCGGCGTCGTGCCGCGCGTCCCGAGCTTCCCGGGCGTCGACCACCCGAAGGTGATCACCTATGCACAGGCGATCTCCGGCGAGAAGGAGGTGGGCGACACCGTCGCCATCATGGGGGCGGGCGGTATCGGCTTCGACGTCGCCGAGTTCGTCACCACCGACAAGTCCCCCACTCTGCACCTGGAGGAGTGGAACGCCGAGTGGGGCGTGACCCGCGACGCGGAGACCCGCGGCTTCGTCACCAAGCCGCACCCGGCACCGTCGGCGCGCTCCAAGGTGTACATGCTGCAGCGCAAGACCACGCCCCAGGGCATCGGACTGGGCAAGACTTCCGGATGGGTGCACCGCGCATCGGTGAAGATGAAGGGCGTCGAGCAGCTCAGCGGGGTCAACTACGAGAAGGTCGACGATGCGGGCCTGCACATCACCTTCGGCGAGGACCACAGCGAGGCACGAGTGCTGGACGTGGAGACGGTGATCCTGTGCACCGGACAGGAGTCGGAGCGGCGGCTCGACGAGGCCCTCAAGGAGGCGGGAGTCACGACGCACGTGATCGGCGGTGCCGACCTCGCGGCGGAGCTCGACGCGAAGCGCGCGATCAGGCAGGGAACCGAGCTGGCAGCGGCGCTCTAAGCGCCCGGTCGGACCGTCCCCGGTCCGCATCGGTCACCGCCGGCGCGGACCCGGGACGGGCATCGGTACGATTGCGACCCATGCCCGTACCCGCACCCAACAAGTCCGCCCGCGCGGTCGTCACCGGCGGCTCGTCCGGCATCGGCGTGGCCCTCGCCACCGAGCTCGCCCGACGGGGCCATTCGGTGATCCTGGTGGCACGCAGCACCGGCCCCATGGAAGAGCTCGCTTCGAAGTTGCGCACCGAATTCGGCGTAGCGGCCGAGGTCAGGGGCGTGGACCTGTCCGACCCGGCTGCGCGCGCAGAGTTGTGCCGCGAGCTGGCGAGCCGCGAGATATCCATCCTCTGCAACAACGCCGGGACCGCGACCTTCGGCAAAGTCATCGACCTCGACCCGGTATACGAGCGCGCGCAACTCGAGCTCAACGCCACCGCTGTACACGACCTGACCCTCGCGGTGCTGCCGCAGATGGTCAAGCGCGGCAACGGCGGGATCCTCACCACCGGCTCGGCGGCCGGCAACATGCCGATCCCCAACAATGCGACGTACGCAGCGTCGAAGGCGTTCGCGAACACCTTCTCCGAGTCGCTGCGCGGTGAGGTCAAGGAGTTCGGGGTCCACGTCACCCTGCTGGCTCCGGGACCGGTGCGCACCGAGCTGCCAGCCGAGGAGGAGCGCTCGACGGTGGAGAAGGTGGTGCCCGAATTCCTCTGGGTGAACACCGAATACACCGCGCGGGTGTCACTGGACGGGCTGGAGAAGAACCACATGCGCGTGGTCCCCGGCCTGCTGTCGAAGGCCATGTCGACCGCGGGCAACTACACGCCGCGGCGGATTATCGCGCCGATCGTGGGCCAGATGTACAAGAAGCTCGCGGGTAACTAGTGTGCCGGGCCAGCCGTCGCCGCCTCACCCGCGGTGGACGGCGGCCATGAATCCCGGGGAACGGGTCGCCATCTGCACAGCGGCCAGACCGCACAGGGCGGCCGCGGCAACGTAATAGGGCAGCAACCAGTAGCCGCCGTGGGAGCGCAATTCCTCGGCGAGCATCGGCAGGGTCCCACCGAACGCGGCGATGCCGATAGCCATGCCGACACCGCTGCCCATCGCACGCAACGAGGTGGGAAACAGCAGGCCACCCATCACGTTGCCGACGGCCAGGCCCGGCGCGAGAGCGACACCGAGGACCACCGCCGCCCCACCGAACGGCAGCACCCGCGACTGCAACATCCACAGCACCGGCACCGTCGCCACCGCCTG
>CAJCHX010000202.1 GCA_903970215.1 Acidobacteriaceae bacterium | reverse complement strand
CTGTCGTAGTCGTACCATGACATCCCGCACCCGACCTCTTTGAGGGTGGAGATGACGGCGTCGAGCCGGGCTTGTAGGTACTCGTTTTCGGATTGCCAGCGTTCCTCGACGTCTAGGACTCGCTGTCCTAGGGTGCGGGCTTCGGCTCGTGCGTAGTCTCGTTCGGTTTCGAGTTCGGCGATGCGGGCTTTGGCCTTGACTCGTTCCTCGCCTTCCCAGAGGGCGTAGTTTGCTACCGACATTGCCTTGGCTTCGATGTCGAAGAACGACTTGCGCAAGCGTAGCTCGGAATCCACGGCTGCTCGGAGTTCGGCTTCGAGTTCGGCGATGCGGGCGTGCGCGGCCTGAAGCTTGTCCAGCGCCACACGCAGCGCAGTATTCTCATCTACCATTTCGCCGGTGCCTCTCCAATGATGACTGTGCACGACTCCGGGAGTCTGTGCACGAGCGTCTGCAGCGTGTCGGTGTCGTTGTAGACGTGGCGGCACTCGTACTTACCGTTCGGGTAGATGATCTCGACCGCTACGAGTTCTCTGTTCATCGGGACTCCCGTGTGTGGTGGGCTGCTGTACCTAGTATCGGGTCCGGTCAGCAGGCACAGTATCCACCGTTCGGGTGAACCCCGCACTCGTCACAGGTTTCGTCAGTGTCGAGATTCTCTGGTGAGTTGTGCAACATCGTCCCATACCTCCTGCATTTCCAGTCTGTCCGCGAATGTGGCTTGGTTGAGTACCTCAAGTTTCGGTGGTAGTACCCACGCACCATCATATCCGGGCAGCGGGTACGCCTCCTGATTGTTGCGCTTCTTGGATCGGACGGTCAGTTCCATCTTTCCGTCTTCGAAGGTACCGGCGATCCACGGCTTCCCACGCGCGATGGCCTGGCGCCGGGAGATCATCCGCGTTGTCTTGACCACCAGCGGGGGCCACATGTGCGGCGGCAGCGAGAGATCGGCCGTCTCCAGCCACTCGGGGAACGCGTCGTACAGGTCCCCCTTCCGCACGCCACGGGTGGAGGCCTTCCCGCCCGGGGCGACGGGGAACGCAAACCCCGGTTGGATGACGAAGAAATCGTCCAGGTCCGGCTCGCGGCCCCACGCGCCGAGCGTCTTCCCCCCGTCGACGGGGTCGGCGTCCACGGCCTTCACCGAATCCGTGTGTTGGTAGATGACGGTCCCACCGGCCGCTTCGGTGTCCCATGACTGGCGACGTAGCTGTGCGCGGGTGGCGCCGGTGACGTACGCGGCGATGTGGAGGTTGGTGTAGATCCCGTAGTCGGGCCTCTGCTGCGCGAGCTTCCCGTACATCGAGTTGAGCACCAGCTTGATGGCGGCCTCCCGCACCGAGCATGCCCACCACTCGTCCGAGCCCTTAGGGTGGGTCTTCTGCTCGGCCTTGATAGCCAGACGCTTCTCGTACAGCGGCACCAGGAACTCGAAGGGTCGGGGGTTCCCGCAATGGCAGTCAGGGTCCCAGTAGATGGCCCACTCAAGATCTACGAGCCTCCCGAATTGCTCCTTGGCGGCCCGGTACTCGGCGATGGTAGCCATGGTCCAGCCACGCTGGGGTTGGTAGACGCAGTCGTCGACGTCGCGGACCATGAACGGCGGCGTGCACGTGGGGGTGTTGGTGACGTCCCACGCGACTGTGACGGTCCCGATGAGGATGTCGTCGGGGAGGGTGGAGCGTTCCATCCACCGGCCGCAGGATTCTTTCATGCACGGCACGTGGCGGAGCTTGTCGGGGTAGGCGGAGTTGAGGTCGACTTCGGAGATGGTGCCCATGATCCGCCCGACGACAGGGTCTTCGATCATCCCCCCGAAGTACGTCATCTTCCCGTAGGCCTCATCGCACAGGTCG
>CAJCHX010000201.1 GCA_903970215.1 Acidobacteriaceae bacterium | reverse complement strand
CTCGCCGACGGCTGGGCCTACGCCCGCCGCTACGACTCAGAAGCCGCCCGCCGACAAGCTCTCCTGGCCTGGCTGCACACCTACAATCACCACCGAGCCCACAGCCCCATCGGAGGCCTACCGCCAGCCAGCCGCCTGAACAACCTGCCTGGTCATCACAGCTAGCAGGTGATTGCGGGCCGAGCGGCCAGTATGAATAGCGCGGGCCTCCAGCAGCGCGCCGACCTCGTCCAGCGGGCGGAGGTGTTCGGCGAATGGTCTCCGTTCACCGTCACTGTCCTCTTTCAGCCGCTTCACGTCGCCGGCCTTCAGACCGCCGAACTGGTTGCGCCACCGGTTAAGCCGCTCTGTTTCGAGGAGTGTTTTGATGTTACAGTAGGGCTCATGTTTCCTAAAACTTTCACTGCATTGTTACAGAAAGGTACGCACAAAGGTTCGTGGACGCGAGTTGTTATGCCCGACTCAGCGGAATACTTTGGAACAAGGGGCAATGTAAAGGTTAAGGGAACTATAGACAGTCATTCGTTCGAGGGTACCTTCATTCCAATGGGCGGGGGGACTCATATGCTTCCAGTTAAAGCTGAAATCAGGAAATTGATTGGCAAAGATGCGGGAGACATGGTCACCATTACTATTTCTGAGAGAATTTCAGAATAGTTCGCAGGGAGCCGACACCGCCCCTCCGTCTTACCTTCAGACAAATTTATAACTATACATACCCACTCGGCCCTGCCATTAGGAAATTTTCTTGGTGCCACAGTTCAAATCCCGCTATCTCGGCTGCTGAGCGAGGGGCACCACGCATCCCCAGGTTGGCGCACGTTGGTCACCTGTTCGGGAGCCGCACCGCCGTCGAGGTCTGAGGGTATCGGGCCGGTCGTCGAATCAACGGAGGTGCGGTGTCGCGCCGCGACGGCAGGCGCGACAACAGTCCAGAGCTCCTCGGTCGGCCGCCCGAACCCGTCGAGAAGAGCATCAGGGTCATTCGCGCCGGCCACCGGACGCGCTGAGTCTTCAGGAGGCTGCTGGCTTGAGGCCACCACGGCCCGCGGTCCAGCTGGTGCGCTGTACCCGCTTCTCCGTGGACGGTGCGCCGCCGTCGGCGACCGTGGAGCTCGGGCAGGGAGGTTCGTCCGACTTGGTGGTTAGCGTGGCGCCATGAGCCGTTATGTCATTGATGCGTGCACGCTCGTGCACGTCGTTGCGACCGGGATCGAAGTCGGGCGGAGTCATCAGCTCGTGGCTCCGAACAGCATCCGCTCGCAGGCTCTGACGCTGCTGCGCCGTCCCGGGAGGGCTCGCGACGCCGCAGTTCGGGCGTGGATCGCCGGAGCCCCCTCCCGTTGGCAGGTCGCTGCAGGACCGTGTATCGGAGCGTGCCGCCGGGCACCGGGGCGAGGCTCAGCCCGGGCCGCTGCCCAGTTCAACGATCGCGCAGCGGTGCAGATTCAGTGGCGGTGTGCTGCCTCGGTGGAGGTCAGGCCCTCTTGAGCTGCCTGGAGCGCGGCATGCTGCGATCCGGTGGCGTCGATGAAGGCGTCGACCGTCTGGAGCAGTCCCCTTATGCCTCGTCGGCCCTCGAGCATCCTCGCACTGGGTTGGACATGACCATCGGCGCTCTCGAGGAGGATGTGGGTCCAGGCGACGACGTCCGGAATTGCCCTGATGCCCTTGGCTCGGATGCCGCCACCGAGATCCGCGATCGCGGTGAAATCGATAGTGCGATGCACATCCGGCCAGCTGTCAAGCAGCGTACGGAGCTCGTCCGGTGTCCAGCCGTCCTCGATCAGATTGCTGACACCGGCCCAGAAGATGAATCGCTTCGGTCGCAGCTGCGGAACCTCCGCAAGAAACTTCTTCGACCGGGCGCCCTGCTCGTCCCACTCCCGAGCAGCATCGCCGTGCGGTGACTCGCTCTCGACCTGAATGCCGAGGAACTTGAATCGCACCAGACGATGGTGGCACAGCTACCTCTGGTCGACCCGGATGGCGGCGCGGTGAGCCGGTCACGCCAGCCGACGCTTCTCCCCGGCGGGTGCACGGGTGATGAAACCGGGATCGCCGTGGGTACACCGCTATCCAACGCGGCCACCGAGCCGTCACGCCACATACTGCCGATCTGGGGAGTCCACGATGTCGACGGATGCAATCGTCCTGCTCAAGGCAGACCACAAGGAGATCAAGAGCGTCTTCACGAAGTTCGAGCGAGCAGGTGAGAACGCCACGACGACCAAGGGCGATCTCGTTGCCAGCATGATCGAGCTGCTCACCGTGCACACCTACATCGAGAACGAGGTTATGTACCCCGAGGTCCGCCGTCTCCTGCCCGACCTGGAAGACGACGTCCTCGAGTCCTACGAGGAGCACCACGTCGCGGACGTCCTGTGCATGGAGTTGGTCGCGATGTCTCCCGACGCCGAGCGGTTCGACGCGAAGACGACCGTGCTCATCGAGACGGTCACCCACCACATCGACGAGGAGGAGCAGGACTGGTTCCCGAAGGTCCGCGACGGCCTGGGCCGAAAGCAGCTCTCCGAATTGGGGGAGCAGCTGATCCGAGCCAAGCAGAAGGCTCCGCACAGCCCCGCCCAACCGAGCGCTCTGAAGAAGACGATCGACGCGATCATCAGGTAGCCGTCAACCTCGCCGACCCCCAGCTGCGACGGCGGCTTTCGTCGCCGCACGATCGGCTCCATCGAAGGAGTGTCATGACGTCACTGCCCCCGGCCGCCGTACCCGGACCTGACGGGGTCCCTTCGTGGGAGGAGGACGACGCCCACCAGCAGCCCGACCCGTTCGGGGATGCCACCGACGACGACGGCGGAGATCCTGACTCCGACGACAAGGAGCATCGCGACGACCCGCGAGCCCAATAACACACCCTGCGGGCGAACATCGGAACGCCGGCAGCCGGCTGGAGTCAGCGGCTGTTGCTGCGTGCGCCGCCGTACTGCTCGTCGGTGACGGGCTCCAGCCAGGTGGTCTCGGGATCGTCGCCACCGTCGGTCTCCCACAGGGCGAGGTGCTCCATGAACTGCTCAGGGGTGGCGCCGTGCCAGTGCTCCTCGTGGGGCGGGCAGGTGACGGTCTCGCCGGCGTGGGTCTCGATGACGACGCCGTCGCGGGTGCCGATGAGGGCCGTGCCGGCGACGACGTGCAGGGTCTGCCCCAGGACGTGGGAGTGCCAATGGGTGCGGGCGCCGGGCGCGAAGCGGACGATGTTGAGCCGGGCGCGCGAGGGCTGCTCTCCGGCGTAGATGACGTTCCACCAGGCGTCGCCGGTGAAGAGCTCGGCGGGGGCCTTGGTGCTGGGCTGCGGGTCGAGAAGCTTCATGAGATCTCCGGTGGGTTGGGGTGGTTCAGCGGGACGCCTCGTCGGCGAGCACCGACTGGAGGAGGCCGAGGGCACCCATCGCGCAGGGCCAGCCGGCGTAGAAGGCCTGGTGGGTGATCGCCTCCACCAGCTCGTCGGCGGTGACGCCGTTCTCCAGCGCCGTGCGCAGGTGGAAGCCCAGCTGATCGGTGCGGTACAGGGCGACCAGGGTCGACACCGTGACCAGGCTGCGATCGCGTGGCGAGAGTTCGGGGCGGGCCCAGACGTCGCCGAAGAGGACGGTGTCGGTGAGCTCGGCCAGCTTGGGGGCGATGTCGCCGATCGCTCGTTGTGCGGCGGACGGTGCGGTCATGACGGGTTCTCCTCGTGCGTCGGGGCCTGCAGGTCCAGGCAACTCGCCGAGCGATCGGGGTACCAGGTCGGGTCTATCGGGGTTCTGTCGCGACCCCCCACGACCGGACGGAGCGTCCTAGCGTGGGGTCATGGACAGTCGTGCCGAGATCCGGGAGTTCCTGGCGACCAGGCGCGCCAAGATCACTCCGGAGCAGGCCGGCGTGCCCCTGTTCGGCGGCAGGCGGCGGGTTCCCGGCCTGCGCCGCGAAGAGGTGGCCCTGCT
>CAJCHX010000200.1 GCA_903970215.1 Acidobacteriaceae bacterium | reverse complement strand
TCTCCTCGATCATCGGCGTGCATCCGTGGAACGTGGCGCTGTTCGCCGACGAGGCACAGCATGAGGTGTGGGGCGACGACGCCGACACGCTGGTGTCCTCGTCGTACGCCCCGATGGGGCGGTCGGAACTGGTCGACGGCGGCTACCGGCTGTCGGGGCACTGGAGCTTCTCCTCCGGCTGCGACCACGCGAAGTGGGTGCTGCTCGGCGGCCCGGCGTTCTCCGGGGGAAAGCCGGTCGACTTCCTGACCTATCTGCTGCCGGCGAGCGACTTTCGCGTCGAGGACGTGTGGCACACCGTCGGTCTGCGCGGCACCGGCAGCAACGACGTCATCGTCGACGACGTGTTCGTGCCCGCCCATCGCGCGCTCAGCTTCCAGCCGGTGTCGCGGTGCCAGGGGCCCGGCCAGGAGGTCAACACGGGGCCGCTGTACCGGCTCCCGTTCGGGTCGGTTCACCCGTCGACGATCACGGCCCCGATCATCGGCATGGCGCAGGGCGCCTACGACGCGCACGTCGAACACCAGCGCACCCGGGTGCGCGCGGCCTACGCCGGCGAGATCACCAAGGAGGATCCGTTCGCGATGGTGCGCGTCGCCGAGGCGGCCAGCGAGATCGACGCGGCCTGGTTGCAGCTGACCACCAATATCGCCGAGGAGTACCGGCTGGCGTGCGCGGGTGAGAAGATCCCGTTCGCGTTGCGCCTCAAGGTTCGTCGCGACCAGGTCCGCGGCACCGAGCGGGCGATCTTCGCGGTGGACCGGATGTTCGAGAACTCGGGCGGCCGGGCGCTGCGGACGGGTACGCCGATCCAGCGGTTCTGGCGCGACGCCCACGCGGGTCGGGTACACGCCGCGAACGATCCGGAGCGCGCGTACAAGATGTTCGGGACAGGCGAGTTCGGCCTGCCGGTGACCGATGGGATGGTGTGAGCCATGGCCGTGTCCGACGCAGTAGCCGGCCCCGCCGCTCTGGACGCCCTCGCCGAGGGGGCATTCGCCACCACCGCGGCGGGTCTACGCCTGCACTACCACGAGGCCGGGGTCGAGCACGAGCAGACGGTGGTCCTGCTGCACGGGAGTGGACCCGGGGTGTCTGCGTGGAGCAACTTCGGCCGCAACGTGCCGGTACTCGCGCAGCGGTTCCACGTCATCGCCGTCGACCAGCCGGGATTCGGCCGCTCTGACAAGCCCACAGAGCATCCGCAGTACTTCACACACAGTGCGACCGCCCTGGTGGGCTTGCTGGACGCGCTGGGGATCTCGCACCGCGTCCACCTGGTCGGCAACTCGCTCGGCGGTGGTACGGCGGTCCGGTTCGCGCTCGATCACCCCGACCGCGCCGGGCGGCTGGTCCTCATGGGGCCCGGCGGCCTGAGCATCAACACGTTCTCGCCCGATCCCACCGAGGGGATCCGCCGGCTGGGGGAGTTCTACCGGCACCCGAGTCGCGACACGCTCGAGGCGTTCCTGCGGATCATGGTCACCGATCAGTCGCTCATCACCGACGAGTTGATCGACGACCGATACCGCCTGGCCATCGAGCCCGAGTCGATCGCCGCGTTCAAGGCGATGGGCCGTTCGTTCTCGTCCGCCGACTACGAGCGCGGCATGCTCTGGCGTGACGCCTATCGGCTGCGGCAGCGGGTCCTACTGATCTGGGGCCGCGAAGACCGCGTCAACCCGCTCGACGGAGCGCTGGTGGCGCTCAAGACGATTCCGCGCGCGCAACTGCACGTCTTCGGGGGGTGCGGGCACTGGGCGCAGCTCGAGAAGTTCGACGAGTTCAACCGGCTCACCGCGGACTTCCTGACCGAGGGTGGTCGGTGATGGGTATCCGGTCGCTGGGGTACTTGCGGATCGGTGCGGTCGACATCGACGCCTGGCGCGAGTTCGGTCTCAAGGTCCTCGGCATGGTCGAAGGCACGCCTCCGGGCGGTCGGCGATCCGGAGCGCTCTACCTGCGCATGGACGACTTTCCGGCGCGCCTGGTGATCGTCCCGGCGCAGCGGGACCACCTACAGGCGTCGGGCTGGGAGATGGCGAACGCGGAGGCCCTCGACGAATTGCGGGGTCGGCTCACGAGCCACGGCGTCGAGTTCCGTGAGGGCACCGCGGAGGAGAAGGCCGACCGCTGCGTCGACGGCCTGATCGTGTTCTGTGATCCCGCGGAGTCACGACTCGAGGCGTTCCACGGTGTCGCGCTTCAGCATCGCCGCGTCGTGAGCCCGTATGGGCATACGTTCGTCACGGGGGAGCAGGGGCTGGGCCACGTCGTGCTGTCGACCCCGGACGACGCCGAGGCGCTGCACTTCTATCGCGACGTCCTCGGGTTCCGGCTGCGCGACTCCATGCGCCTGCCGCCGCAGATGGTGGGGCGCCCGGCCGACGGCGAGCCGGCGTGGTTGCGGTTCTTCGGCTGCAATCCGCGCCATCACAGCCTGGCGTTCCTCCCGATGCCCACTCCGACCGGCATCGTGCACCTGATGATGGAGGTGGGCAACAGCGACGACGTCGGTCTATGCCTCGACCGGGCGCTGCGACGCAAGGTGCCCATGTCGGCGACCCTGGGCCGGCACGTCAACGACCTGATGCTGTCGTTCTACATGAAGACACCGGGCGGTTTCGACCTCGAGTTCGGTTGCGAGGGAAGGGAGGTCGACGACGAGTCGTGGATCGCCCGGGAGTCGACCGCGGTGAGTCTCTGGGGCCACGACTTCACCATCGGGTTCCGGCGAAGCGAGGAACGAGCGGCGCAGGCCACCCGCGCAGCGAACGAGAGCGGGATGCCGTCGTGACCACGCCGCAGAAGATCACTCCCGCGCCGGCCATCGACGCCCGCGAGTTCCGGACGGCGCTGGGGCACTTCTGTACCGGTGTCACCGTGATCACCGGGATCGCGGACGGCGAGCCGGTCGGCTTCGCGTGTCAGTCCTTCTCGGCTCTGTCGCTCGATCCGCCGCTGGTGTTGTTCTGCCCTGGTCGGCAGTCCCGGGCATGGGCGGTGATCGAGCGGACCGGGCACTTCGTGGTCAACGTGTTGTCGGAGGATCAACGGGGCGTGAGTACCACATTCGGCGCCCGGGTCACTGACAAGTTCGCGCGGGTCCCGTGGACTCCGGCGGCATCGGGCGCACCGATCCTGACCGAAGCGTTGGGCTGGATCGATTGCGCGGTCGACGCCGTGCACGACGGCGGCGACCACCAGATCGTGGTCGGCCGCGTGACCGAGCTGGGTGCCCCCCGCGCGGATCGGCCGCTGTTGTTCTTTCGGGGGCGGTATACGGGAACGCTGCCCGAGCGGGGCGAGGCGATCCCTGCGGGGCTGTCACTGGATTCGTTCCTCACCTGGCCGGTGGGTGACGACTGGCTCTGAGCCGACCGCCCGGAAGGTCTTCGCGGATCTCCCCATCGGGAACACCGTTCCCTATCGGCGACCACGCTCACCAGCGAACTCGTGGTTGCCCGGTGGGGTGGAGTGCGCACGATAGGCGGGGCGATCGTCGGTGGGGAGATCACGCGCTGACCCGGAATCGCCCGCGTTCACGAATGGGTGAGTTGGCGCCGGGCCAGATGCCTCCCGGCGGCGCCGAACAACAACGAATCACCATGTGCGCGTTTGAAGTACAGGTGAGCATCGTGTTCCCACGTGATACCGATCCCGCCGTGCAGTTGGATCATCTCGGCTGCCACCGCTTTCAGCGCCCGCGAGCACGTGACCTTCGCGGTTGCCACAGCGGTCGACGCGCCGGGATCTTCCGCATCGATGGCGTCACCCGCTACGTACGCCGCGGACCGGGCCGCCTCCACTCGGACGTACATATCGGCCATCCGGTGCTTGAGCGCCTGGAAGCTACCGATCACCCGGCCGAATTGCATCCGAGACAAGGAGTATTCGACGGTGCGCTCGAGCGCCCGTGCGGCCGCACCCACCTGCTCGGCCGCGAGCACCGCGCAGGCGACGTCCCGGACTGCCCGCAGATCCACCGTGCTTCCGGCAGCGTCGCCCAACACCCCGTCCAAGTTGACGGTGCCGAGCCGTCGGGTCGGGTCCATCGTCGCGGTCACGTATCTCCGGACCCCGGGCGCATTCGAATCCACCTGGTAGAGCCCGATTCCGTCGGATCGCCTGGCGGCTACCAACAGCACATCGGCAGCCGAGGCGTCGAGCACGTAGTGGGCCTTCCCCGTCAGCCGATGGTCGGCGTCAGCACAAACGGCAACCGCATCCGGTGCCCACCCGCCGCCCTCGCCGGTCCACGCGACGGTGGCGATCCGCGCCCCGGATGCGATGTCGGGCAACAGCCGTCCGCAGGCCCGGTCGTCGCCTGTGGTCAGTAGGGCCGCCACCGCGACGACGGCGGAGCCGAGCAGTGGCGTGGGGACCAGCTCGCGCCCCAGTTCTTCTGCCACCGTCTGCATCTCGCGTACTCCCGCGCCGAGGCCGCCGAACCG
>CAJCHX010000199.1 GCA_903970215.1 Acidobacteriaceae bacterium | reverse complement strand
ATGGCGGGGATCGTCGCGCGGCTCGCGGAGCACAAGGACGACATCGTCGAAGGTCTGACGTCTGCTGCCAGGTTCACGCTGAGGTTCGGCGAGGGGAACGCGCTGTTGCGGACGATCCTGGCGGGGGAGCCGAACAGAGTGGACGGGTTGCTCCCGTTGGTGGTCACCGAGCCTGAGCCGGTACTGGGGCGCGCGGTCAAGTCGATGTCACGCGCGATCCGTGAGTGCTATCCGGATGTGCTCGACGAGGAGACCGCGCGGGTCGTCGACGAAGTGTTCGTACGCCTGACCCTCAGCCACCTCCTGCAGCCGCGTGGATCGATAGACGACGCCGTGATGCAGATCGAGTGGGTCGTCGCGGGACTGGTCGGCGATGCGAGAACCGGGACGGGCGCCGGCCGCTGAGCCGTTCAGCCGCCGCGCCGTTCAGCCGCCGCGCCGGGTGCCCACCTCGCCTCTCGGCCGAGTTCAGCCCGCGGGGATCGCGTCGATGGTGCCGAACACGTCCAGCACCTGCAGCGCGAGCTCGACGTATACCCGGCGGGCATCGATCGGATGCCCGAGGACCTGTTCGGCCCGGCGTACGCGGTAGCGGACGGTGTTCGGGTGCACGTTCATCTGCTCGGCCGTCCAGGCTGCGTTGCACCGATTCCGCAGGTAGCGAAGGAGTGTCGTGCGGATCCGAGTCGTGCTCTCATCGGGATCCGCCAGGTCGCCCAGCTCGCGTGTGACGAGTCGGGATATCGCCCATGAACCCGCGAGACCGGTTGTGATGCAGCTGAGTTCGACGTCGCGGTAACAGATCAACGGGCGGGTGCTTCCAGTAGCTCCCGAGAGTGCGTGTGCGGCAAGGGCTTCGCGGTGTGACCGGACGAAACCGTCTTCACCCGAATAGGTTCCGCCGACGGCTAGATGGATGCCGGGTCGGATGGTGCTGTCGCCGGAGTCGATGCCGCGGGACGCCGCAGCCCACAGCCAGAGGCTACGCGTCCCGGTCTCGACGATGAGTCGTCCACGCGCCCCGGTGGTTTCGACGATTGCCGCAGCTGACCGCTCGAGTTCGCGGTCGACGGCACCGTTCGGGACGGCGTCGCCCGCCCACACGACGTACGCGGTATGTGTGTCGCGTAGGCGATAGCCCAGGTCGCGCGACGAGGCGTCGACATCGACCGACTCGCCGGCGACGATGGCGCGCACCATCGCGGCACGGCGCGCAGCGGTCACCCGTTGGAAGTCGGCTCGTTCCGTCTCGTAGGTTGCGATGATCTGCTCGACGGAGTGATCGAGCCATTGGGATGTGCGCTCCCAGAACCGAATCAGCACCGCGGCTCGGAGTCCGGGATCGGCGATCCGGGTCTCGATGACGGCGGTGATGTACTGCCACACCGCCCGCCGACCCACTCGGTAGCCGGCCAGGAGCACGCCCATGTCGTACCCGCGCACGATCATCGTGCGTAACAGATCGACCGCTTCGACGGGTATCCGCGGCTCGAACTCATGGCGCTCGAGCTGCACGATGAACTCGCGCCAGTGCCCGCGCGTACGTGCGTGAAGATCGCGACGGAGAGATTCATCAGCTGCGAATTCGGGTACCGCAGCACGGATTTCGGCATCGACGCGGTCGGCGAGGCCCTCGATCCCCCCATCGAGCGAGGCTTGGCAGGTGAACTCTGCGAGCCACTGCGCCGCCGCGTCCATCAATACCTCCAGGGTTGTCGGTCCGAACAGTGAGCAGCATGGCACTTGTCACGTCTGCCCAAGAAAGTGAGGGGCAGCATAACCGATGCTTTTCGGGTTCCACACCGATCGATCCGCGAAGGAGCCGCGCATGGCGGACGACTCTCCGACAACCCTCGGAGCATCACCGACGGCGTTGGAGGCGCCCCGACCGACCTCCCGACCATCGATGTTCTCGATAGTTCGGGCGAACTTCTCGACCACTGTCGTCGACTCGCTCCGGACGTCGGGGCGCGCCCTGCGACTGCTGGTCATGTCGCTCGTGGCGCTGGTGGAGGACGTGGCGGCCCTGCGACTGCAGTGGAAGGAGACGCTGTACCAGATCTGGTTCATGATCAGCGTCACGGCTGTCCCCGCCGTGATGATCGCGATTCCCTTCGGTGTGGTCATGGCGATCCAGGTCGGAAACATCCTCAATCAGTTGGGGGCGCAGGGGCTGGCCGGTGCCGCATCCGGCTTGAGCATCATCGCGCAGGCGTCGCCGATCGCGACGGGCCTGCTGTTGGGCGGCGCCGCGGCGTCGGCGATCGCAGCCGATCTCGGCGCCCGCACGATCCGGGAGGAGACCGACGCCATGCGCGTGATGGGCATCAACCCGCTCAACCGCCTCGTCGTTCCGCGCCTTCTGGCCGCGTGGATCGTCGCGCCGATGCTGAACGTCCTCATCACCATCGTGGCCGTGGTGTCGGCGTATATGGTCGCGTCCGGTACGCAGGGTGTGACGCCGGGTTCCTTCTGGCTGACGTTCGGCGCGTTCACCCGGCCGCTCGATGTGTGGCTGTCACTGGCCAAGGCGGTCATCTTCGGGACGATCATCGCGGTGATCGGTTGTCAGCGAGGCCTCGAGGCCAAGGGCGGTTCTCGAGGCGTAGCCGACGCGGTGAACGCCACCGTCGTGCTCTCGGTCGTCCTGATCTTCGTGGTGAACCTGATCGGCGCCCAGATGGTGACCATGTTCTGGCCTACGCAGTTGGGGTGAGCCGAACTCATGGTGCCGTCGGCGGGCTCCCGGGCATCGCGAGCAGGACAGGTCGAATTTGCTCCTCCGCGTACCCTGGGAGGGTGAATCGCACGTATGAGGTGCGCACTTACGGGTGCCAGATGAACGTCCACGACTCCGAACGGCTGTCGGGGTTGCTCGAAGACGCCGGATATGTGCGCGCCGACGGTGGTGAGCAGGCTGACCTCGTCGTCTTCAACACCTGCGCTGTGCGCGAGAACGCGGACAACAAGTTGTACGGCAACCTCAGCCACCTCGCACCGATCAAGCGCGCGCGGCCGGGTATGCAGATCGCGGTCGGCGGCTGCCTCGCGCAGAAGGACCGCGGCGTGGTCGTCGACCGGGCGCCGTGGGTGGACGCGGTGTTCGGTACCCATAACATCGGGTCGTTGCCGGCTCTCCTCGATCGTGCGCGCCACAACCGGCGTGCCGAGGTGGAGATCAAGGAGGCGCTGGAGGCCTTCCCTTCGACCCTGCCGGCCCGGCGCGAGAGTGCGTATGCCGGCTGGGTGTCCATCTCGGTGGGATGTAACAACACGTGCACCTTCTGCATCGTTCCGGCTCTTCGTGGCAAGGAGGTCGACCGCCGGCCGGGCGATGTTCTGGCCGAGGTGGCTGCGCTCGCCGACCAGGGCGTTCTCGAGGTCACCCTGCTCGGGCAGAACGTCAACGCCTACGGTGTGAGCTTCGCCGACCCGGATCAGCCGCGGGATCGCACCGCGTTCAGCGCGCTATTGCGCGCATGCGGGACCGTCGAAGGGCTCGAGCGCGTTCGCTTCACCAGCCCGCACCCGGCAGAGTTCACCGACGACGTGATCG
>CAJCHX010000198.1 GCA_903970215.1 Acidobacteriaceae bacterium | reverse complement strand
GCCCAGTCACTCGGCATCGGGAGCCAGGTGTCCGGGTTCGTCGAGAATCCGTACGGCGGTGCGGTGCCTTCCCAGGGCAGCGGAACGCGGCAGCCGTCCCGGCCGCGCTCGGTGTGCCCGGAGCGCTCCCATACCGGGTCGGTGAGCGCCTCGTCGGGCAGGTCGACGTTGGGCAGACCCAGCTCGGCGCCGTTGTACACGAACGCGGTCCCGGGCAGGGCCAGCTCGACCAGGATCATGGCCCGAGCACGGCGCAGGCCCACGTCCGGCGTTGCGCCCTCGTCCACGCCGTACCGCGTGACCTCGCGCGCGACGTCGTGGTTCGACAGTGTCCAGGTGGGTACGCCGCCCACCGAATCCACCGCGGCGAGCGAGTTCTCGATCGCGCTCCGGAACTCCGCTGCGCCCCACCGCGCCTCCGCCAACCGGAAGTTGAATCCCAGATGCAGTTCGTCGGGGCGCACGTATTCCGCGAAACGCTCGTTGTTGCGTACCCAGATCTCTCCGACGGTGGCCCGGTCCGGGTATTCGTCCATCACCGCGCGGATGCGGCGGTGGATGTCATGCACGCCCGCGTGGTTGAACCGCAGATCGTTGTCGTCGTTGGTGAGCAGGCCGCCCGGTGGGATCTCCATGTCCGGTAGGCCGTCCGGCTTCGCCATGCCGTGCGCCACATCGATCCGGAATCCGTCC
Source organism: Acidobacteriaceae bacterium (assembly GCA_903970215.1). GTDB lineage: Bacteria > Actinomycetota > Actinomycetes > Mycobacteriales > Mycobacteriaceae > Tsukamurella. The sequence goes on along the minus strand of CAJCHX010000198.1, from coordinate 2,248 downwards.
ACCCCACGGTCCAGCCAGAACCGCAGCGTCTTCGCGAGGTCCTCGAACACCTCGTCGTTGCTCCAGTTCAGGTCCGGCTGCTCAGGCGCGAAGATGTGCAGGTACCACTGCCCGGGCGTCCCATCGGCCTCCGTCACCCGATGCCAGGCGGGACCGCCGAAGATGCTCGGCCAGTTGTTGGGCGGCTCGTCGCCGTCGGGACCGCGGCCGTCGCGGAAGATGTAGCGCGCCCGCTCGGGGCTGCCGGGGCCCGCCTCGAGCGCCGCCTGGAACCACGGGTGCTGATTCGACGTGTGGTTGGGGACGAGGTCCATCGTCACTCGGATGTCCCGCGCGTGGGCCTCCGCGATCAGGTCGTCCATGTCGGCGAGCGTCCCGAACAGTGGGTCGATGTCGCGGGGGTCGGCCACGTCGTAGCCGTGGTCGGCCATGGGGGAGACCATGACCGGCGAGAGCCACACGGCGTCGATCCCCAGTAGCTCGAGGTAGCCCAGCCGCTCGGTGATTCCCGGCAGGTCACCGACGCCGTCGCCGTTCGAGTCCGCGAACGATCGTGGGTACACCTGGTAGAAGATCGCGTCCTGCCACCACGGGCTCGCCTGGGTCATCGCCACTCCTGTCATGTCGGTTCTCACGCACGCCGGCCGGCTACAGCGGGGTGTTCACCATCGACTGCGCGGCCATCTCACAGTAGGCGGTCAGCTCCGCGCGGTGTGCACGGTCCAGCCGGTCGTCGCCGATCGACGCGATCGCGATGTGCATGCACCGCAGCCAGGCGTCTCGGGCGAGCGGGGTGACGCGGAAGGGGTGATGCCGCATCCGCAGCCGCGGGTGTCCGCGGAGGTCGGAGTACGTGCGTGGGCCGCCCCAGTACTGCTCGAAGAACATCCGCAGCCGGTCCTCGGCGGGCCCGAGGTCTTCTTCGGGGTACAGCGGTCGGAGCAGTGGGTCCTTCGCCACCTCCTGGTAGAAGCGATGGATCAGGTCGCGGAAGGTGTCCGCCCCGCCGACCTCGTCGTAGAAGGTGCTCACCCGGCCAAGTCTGGCACGACTGACGCCCGGGCTCGAGCGACCGTGGCCCCGCGGACCGGATGCGCGTGGGCCCCGGCGGACCGGATGCGCGTGCCGGACGGGCACCGCCGTTACGCGCTGTTCACTCGGTCGTCCCCGAACGGACCTGCGTGTTGCCGGAAAATTGGCGTGCGAACCACCGCCCGGCGTGTTCCACTACATAGGGCCGATACAGGTGAGAGACGACGGGGTTGGTGGCGATGAAAGGAACGCAGGGCGCGGCATGGTCCGGCGCCACGGTGACCGCCATCGACAGCCGCGCCGAGGCGAGGAACGCCTGGGGCAGGCACCGGGTGCTGCTACTCAACGCGACCTACGAGCCACTGACCGCGATATCCATGAGGCGGGCGATAGTGCTCATGCTCAGGGATAGGGCCGATGTGGTCCACGACGACCCGAACGGTCCGCTGGTGCATTCAGCGGACCGTTCGCTGTCTGTGCCCTCGGTGATCCGGTTGCGGACGTACGTGCGGGTCCCGTACCGGGCGACGGTGCCGATGACGCGGGCCGCGCTGATGCATCGCGACAGGTTCCGCTGCGGATACTGCGGCGGCAAGGCCGACACCATCGATCACGTCCAGCCGCGGTCGAGGGGCGGCGGCCACTCGTGGGAGAACTGTGTGGCCTGCTGTGCGTCGTGCAACCACCGCAAGGCCGACCGGTTGCTGTCCGAACTGGGGTGGAAGCTGCGCGTCGAACCGCGTGCTCCGCAGGGGCGGCACTGGCGGCTGCTGTCGACGATCAAGGACGTACACCCCAGCTGGTGCCAGTATCTCGACATGGGCGCGGCATAGGCTAAGTTAGGTGCACTGGGTCGACTACGCCCGGTAGGAGATGTTCCGGCCGGGTCGGGAAGGGGCGAGTGAGTGAGCGTACTCAACATCGTCGGCATGATCGTGGTGGTGCTCACCGTTCTGGTGGTGCTCATGACGGTCATCTCGATGGCCACTGGGCGCAATCAGAAGTACAAGAAGCCGGGTGAATATCGCCTAGGTGAGCCGTGGACGCGGTCGCCCCTGCTGTTCAGTGCGGTCGACGAGGCCCCTGTGGGGCCGCACGGCGCACATCACGACCCGGACGCGAATCTGATCGGAGGTGCCGCACGTGGCAAGTGGTGACCACCAGGTAGTGGCGGTGCCCGCCGGCCAGCTGCCGCTGGGCTCGGCGATCACGGCCA
>CAJCHX010000197.1 GCA_903970215.1 Acidobacteriaceae bacterium | reverse complement strand
CCCCGTGATCTTCGCATCGTCGTTGCTGTACCTCCCGCAGCTCGTCGTGCAGCTCGTGTCCAGCGGAAACAGCGTCAGCGGCTGGCAGCAGTGGGTCCAGTCCAACCTCGCGAATGCGAGCAGCTGGGTGCATATCGCCGTCTACTTCGCGCTGATCGTCTTCTTCACGTACTTCTACGTCGCAATCACGTTCAACCCAGATGAGCGTGCCGACGAGATGAAGAAGTTCGGTGGATTCATCCCCGGTATCCGGCCCGGCCAGCCCACCGCCGACTACCTGAACTATGTATTGCAGCGGATCACCCTCCCGGGCTCGCTGTACCTGGGTATTATCGCCATCCTTCCCAGCCTGTTCCTGTCGGGCGTCAACGGCGGCGGGATCGCTGCGACGTTCGGGGGAACGTCGGTGCTGATCATGGTCGGCGTCGGCCTGGACACCGTCAAGCAGGTGGAGAGCCAACTCATGCAACGCAACTACGAAGGGTTCCTCAAGTGAGACTGGTGATTCTGGGCCCCCCCGGCGCAGGGAAGGGCACGCAGGCCGAGCGGCTCTCGGAGAAGTACGGTATTCCGCACATCTCGACGGGCGACCTGTTCCGCGCGAACATCACCGCAGGCACTGCTCTGGGCCTGGAGGCCAAGAAGTTCATGGACGCGGGCGACTTGGTCCCCTCCTCCGTGACCGTCGACATGGTCCGCTCGCGTCTCGCCGAGCCCGACGCGGTGAACGGCTTCATCCTGGACGGGTTCCCGCGGTCGAGCGAGCAGGCCGACGCGCTGGGGGAGATCTTGTCCGACCGGTCCGAGAAGCTCGACGCGGTGCTGTCGTTCGACGTCTCCGCGGACACCGTGGTCGATCGCATGCTGGCGCGCGGCCGCGCGGACGACACCGAGGACGTCATTCGCAACCGGATGCAGGTGTACGAGCGTGAGACCGCGCCGCTGCTCGACTACTACGGCGACTTCGTGACCCACATCGACGCCGTGGGCGAGGTCGACGAGGTGCTGTCGCGCGTCGTGGCGAAGCTGGACGCCTGACGCCTGTGGCTCGTTTCCGGCCCAAGAAGACGGTTCCGTTCCGCAGTGCCGGCGAACTCGACGCCATGGCCGCCGCCGGCTCGGTCGTCGGGGCCGCGCTGGTAGCGGTCCGAGCGGCGGCTCGGGTGGGCGTCTCGACGCTCGAGCTCGACGAGGTCGCCGAGTCGGTGATCCGCGCAGCGGGGGCCGTGCCGTCGTTCAAGGGCTACCACGGCTTCCCGGGCTCGATCTGCTCATCGGTGAACGACGTCGTGGTGCACGGCATCCCCGACCGTGCCACGGTCCTCGCCGAAGGCGACCTGGTGTCGATCGATTGCGGCGCCGTCCTCGACGGCTGGCACGGCGACTCCGCGTGGACCTTCGGGGTGGGTGATCTCTCCGAGGCGGACGAGCAGCTCAGCGAGGTCACGCGGCGCGCGATGGATGCGGGCATCGCGGCGATGCTGCCGGGCGGGCACCTCACAGACGTCTCCCACGCGATCGAGACGCAGACCCGGGCCGCGGGCCGCGAGTTCGGCCGCGAGTTCGCGATCGTCGACGGGTACGGCGGCCACGGCATCGGCCGCGAGATGCACCTGGACCCCTTTCTCCCGAACGAGGGCAGGCCCGGCCGCGGACCGGTCCTGGTGGTCGGGTCGACCCTCGCGATCGAACCCATGCTCACACTGGGCACCGCGTCGACGTCGGTGCTCGACGACGACTGGACCGTGGTGACCGACGACGGCTCGCGCGCCGCGCACTGGGAGCACACGGTCGCCGTGACGGCCGACGGCCCGCGGATCCTGACCGTCCGGCCCTAGCAGCGGTTCGGTCGTCCGCGGTACCGAGTTCTGCCGCCTACGGCGCGAGGCTCGTACGCTGGATCCGTGGACTCGATCCTGCAGTTCCTCGGACACGACTGGTGGCTGTTGTTCGTGTTCGGCGGTTCGATGGGCGGCGCTGTGCGGGGCGTCGTCGCCTGGAACGAGCGCCGAGCACAGCGTCGGCTGGAGCGGTACCGGATCAAGCAGGAGACCAAAGCCGCCGTCGCGCGCGCGAGAACCGAAGCGAAGAAGGCCGCCGGGCTGGGCCGCGTCGACCGCGAGACGGCGCGGCGTGAGCTGGTCAAGACCGTCGCCGAGCACGACGCCGTCGATACGCGGTGGTTCGGCTACGAGACCGACCTCTCGACCATTCTGGACTACCCGATGATGGTCGACATGCGGGAGCCGCTCACCGTCGACTTCCACAAGGCGCGTCAGCGTGCCTACCTCCTCCGTCCGGAGCCGGTCGAGTCGCTGTTGGACTCCCGAGATGCGCAGCTCGAATACCGGGACGCGGTCCACGCGTACGCGAGCGCGTTCGAGATCGCCGAGCAGGAGGCCAGACGACGCAGGCGCGGCGACTTCAACGCCATCGAACAGGAGCGGCTGGCCCGCGCGCAGCGGTTGCTCGCCCTGGCGGTGGACACCGCGGCATCGCCGACGGAGCGGCAGCAGGCCTACAACCGGGCGCGCAAAGAACTCGACGGCCTGATCGTGTTGCCCAGACCGGCGACGGTCGCGCTCGAACGGCAGGTCCAGTTAGCCCTCGAGCGGGGTGCGGATTGATCGTGCAGATTGTTCTCCCGGGGGCTGTCGCAGTTCGGTGTCCGCCGTTCGTGGTACCTGTGACGGCACCGAATCCGCCGTCCTACCACCACCGAAGGAGCTCATCATGGTCCAGTACCTGTTCACCGTGCACGGCAACGTCGACGCCGAGGCGCCCGCGCCGGAGCAGATGCAGAAGATGTATGCGCAGGTCGGGGCGTTCAACCAGAAGGTCACCGAGCAGGGGCGGTGGGTGTTCGCGGGCGGCTTGCAGCCGGCCGATACAGCAACCGTCGTCGATGGCGCGAAGGGTGCGGTCACCGACGGGCCCTACCTGGAGGGCAAGGAGCACATCGGCGGCTTCTGGGTGCTGACCGCGACCGACCTCGACGATGCGCTGGCGCTGGCACGGGAGGCGTCCGTGGCGTGTGGGGGGCCGGTGGAGGTACGGGCGTTTCAGCCGGAGCCGTGACCGGCGACCTCGGCAGGTCCGACGGCTCCGACCGTCCCGCCCGTGAGGCGATAGAGGCCGTGTTCCGCGCGGAGTACCACCGGATCGTCGCGGCGCTGACGCGACGATTCGGCAGCATCGACGTGGCGCAGGAGGCCGCGGGGGAGGCGTTGGTGCGGGCACTGGCAGCGTGGCCCGGGGAGGGAGTGCCGGCCAACCCGGGCGCGTGGTTGACCACGACGGCGTATCGCGCCGGGATCGACCGGCTGCGGCGCGAGCAGCGCGGGCGCCGACTGACGGCCGAGACCGATGGGGCGGGTGTCGACAGCGACGGCGAACCCCCGCCCCTGCTGGCGGACGATCAGCTGCGCCTCGTGTTCACCTGCTGCCACCCGGCGCTGGCACCGGAGGCGCGGGTGGCGCTGAGCCTGCGCCTGCTCGGCGGGCTGACGGTCGCGGAGGTGGCCGCAGCATTCCTCGTGCCGGAGCGGACGATGGCGCAGCGCATCACCCGCGCGAAGCGGAAGATCGCGCAGGCGCAGATCCCCTATCGGGTGCCGGAGAAGGACGAGCTGCCGGTGCGGATCGACGACGTGGCCGGCGTCGTGTACCTGATCTTCAACGCCGGGTACCTAGCTGCCGGCGACCGTGCGGTGCGGATCGACCTGTGCGATGCGGCGATCCGGCTCGGCCGGCTGCTGGTGGCACTGCTGCCCGACGAGCGGGAGCCGGCCGGGTTGCTCGCCCTGATGCTGCTCGCGCACGCCCGGCGCGGCGCGCGGCTGGCGCCGATGGACAGCGGCGGGTTCGTTCTGGTGCCCCTGCCCGAGCAGGACCGCGCTCGGTGGGAC
>CAJCHX010000196.1 GCA_903970215.1 Acidobacteriaceae bacterium | reverse complement strand
GCGTGGGTCGGCGGCAGGAACACGTGCAATATGCCGTGCCGCACCTCGACGACGACCGCTGTACGCGGTACCCACGCGGGCCGGCCCGCCACGTCGACCTGGCCCACCGAGCGGCTCACCCGGCGACGGCCCGCGGGGACTTCGGGCAGGGGCTCGGGATCGCGCAGGGGGTCGACGTCGAATTCGAACGGCTCCTCCCCCCAGGACAGGGAACTCAATGGGAGCCGCAGCCCCGCGGGCGACGTACCGGGGGTCAGCACGAGCCGACCGCGCCGAGTGGTCCACCGGTTCCCGGACCAACCGGTGTCCTCGACGTTCCGCGAGATCGGGAGGACGTGTGCCCGGGCGTGATTGACCCCCTCTTCGAGGCGGCGGAGCAGGTCGGCCCGATGTCCGTGGTCGTCGTCGCCAGGCGTGAGGTCGTCGCTGAGCGAGGCCCCGGCGGGCGGCTCGCCGGCAGGTTGACGCAGCCATTGCTCGAACGCCGCGACCCCGTCCTCGTACGCGGGCAGGACGAGGTCCTCCGGGAGCCCGAACCTGGCCGCGAACGCGGCCGCGAACGCGGCGGTGCGCCGCGCGTTCTTAGGGCGGTCGAAACCCTTGGGCAGGTAGTCGGTCATCCCCTCCGCAGCCTGCTCGCGAGTGGCCCACGGGTCTGCGAGCAGAGCCGGATCCGACCACAGCGGCTTGCCGTCGAGCCGCCACAGCAGTTCGATCTGCCACCGCGGCAGCGGTTCGCCCGGGTACCACTTGCCCTGCGCGCGGCGAACCACACCGCCCGGAGCGAACCGGTCGGCGAGCCGCGCCGCCAGCGCCGACGCGAGCTGTCGCTTGTGCGGACCGTCGGCGTCAGTCGTCCACTCACGGGCCTCCTGATCGTCGATCGATACGAAGGTGGGCTCGCCGCCCATCGTGAGCCGCACGTCCCGCTCGGCCATACCCGCGTCGACCTGAGCCCCGAGCGAAAGGATCTTCTCCCACTGGTCGTCCGTGTACGGCAGGGTGACCCGCGGGTCCTCGTGGATCCGGGAGACCACGTTGGAGAAGTCCATCGTCGCGTGGCAGGGCTCCACCGCCCCGCTGATCGGCGCCGCGGCCCCGGGGTCGGGAGTCGCGGACAGCGGGATGTGCCCCTCCCCCGCGAACAGGCCCGACGTCGCGTCCAGACCCACCCAGCCCGCACCCGGCAGGTACACCTCGGCCCACGCGTGCAGGTCGGTGAAGTCGGCGGACGGGCCCGATGGTCCGTCCAGCGCGGGCACGTCCGAGGCGAGCTGCACGAGGTAGCCGGAGACGAACCGCGCAGCCAGCCCCAGCTGTCGCAGTACAGAGATCAGCAACCATGCCGAGTCGCGACACGACCCGATAGCGGTACTGAGCGTGTACTCAGGGGTCTGCACGCCGGCCTCCATGCGCACCGAATAGCCGACCGCGTCGCGGACCGCCGCGTTGATCCGCACCAGATAGTCGATCGTGCGCTCGTTGACGGGCCCGCGGAAGCGGTCGGCGAACGCCACGACCGACGGTGCCGGGCCGCCCTCCGGGTCCTCATCGGAGCCGGTAGCGTCGCTCACCGGGCGGAGGTACGGCGCCAGATCCCGCGCGATCTCCTCCGGGTACTCGAAGCCCGCGTACTCCGCGAACTCGTCGATGAAGAAATCGAATGGATTGATCGATGTCATATCGGCGACGAGCCCGACCGTGACGACCAGCTGCGTGGTCGGCTCTGGGAACACCACTCGCGCCAGGTAGTTGCCGTAGATGTCCTGCTGCCAGTTGATGAAGTGCTCTGTCGGCTCGATCGTGAGCGAGTACGCCTCGATGGGAGTGCGCGAGTGCGGCGCCGGCCGCAGTCGGATGACATGCGGGTACACCTTTACCGCGCGGTCGAACGTATACCCGGTCCGGTGCTCGAGCGCCACCTTGATTGTCATTGAGCAATCCCACCACGCGACACGCCTTCTCGCGCGGCGAGGGTGGCGGGCCTGAACCGCCGGAAGAACGTGCCGGAGAATCGTGCCCTGAGCGCTCTCAGCCCGAATGGGCGACTATCGACGCGGTGGGATGGATTTTCCGGCACATAGTCGGTTCGACGTCGCACGCTGATGGACCTGGTGACCACGAACCACCGTTGAGGCGCGTGATCCCATCAGCCGTCGTCCACCTCACGGTCTGCACACTTCCCCACCGGGTGACGACGTCTCGGATGGTGCGCGCAACCGCAGATAGGACTCGCGACGTCCGATAGGGAGATGCGCCGGATCGCGTCGTCGTGCCCTCCGCTATCGGCTGTGCCCTCCGTTATTCGGCGGCGCGCCGAAGGCGAACGCGTCGAGGAGGAAGCCGAACTTCTCGCGGGCCTCGGCCGCGTCGATCCCCATCACTGCGAACACGCGCTCCTGCACGTCCCGGCGGTGGATGCGGATCGAGCCGCCGCCGATCTCATT
>CAJCHX010000195.1 GCA_903970215.1 Acidobacteriaceae bacterium | reverse complement strand
GATCGGGATGGGAGACAACATCTGGCTGGGCGATCGCGACGCGGTGCGCACGCCGATGCAGTGGTCACCCGACCGGAATGCGGGATTCTCGCGCGCCGACCCCGGGCGGCTGTACCTGCCGGTGATCATGGATCCGATCTACGGCTACCAGTCGGTCAACGTCGAAGCCCAGCTGAACACCACCAACAGCCTGCTGCACTGGACTCGGCGGTTGATCGCGGTGCGCAAGGAGCACCTCGCCTTCGGCCTCGGCACGTTCACGGAACTGGGCTGCGCCAACCCCACGGTGCTGGCCTACGTGCGGGCCCTCGACGGTGCCGTCGACGGCGACGGCGCGGACGGCGGGGCCGATCCGATCCTGTGTGTGCACAACCTCTCCCGGTTCCCCCAGGCCGCCCTCCTCGACCTCGGCAGGTGGGCGGGCCGGATCCCCGTCGAACTCACCGGCGAGGTGCCCTTCCCACCCGTCACGGAGGCGGAGTACATGTTGACACTGCCTGGTCACGGCTTCTACTGGTTCGCTCTGCGGCACGACCCGCGGGAGGAGGTGGCTCCGTGAGCCCCACGGACATCGACCCCACGCAAGGTTCGCCGGCACCGCGCCTCACCGATGCGCAGCTCGCCGAGGCCGTCGCGCACTGGCTACCCGCGCAGCGCTGGTTCGGCGCGAAAGCACATGCACTCGAGGGCGCACGCGTCGTGGCGCGGGAGTCGTTGCCGCCCACCGATGCCGGGACCATCGAATGGCTGGTGATCGAGGTCGACCCGGTGGGCACGCAGGCACAGACGTATCAGGTCCCACTGCTGATCCGATCGGCCCCGTCCGCGCACTCGGAGGCTGCGCAGGTGCCGATGGCGGGGCCGATGGTGGTCACCGACGCGCTCGCCGACCCCGAGGGCGCGCTCGCCCTGGCCCGGCTGGTCGCCGACGGCGGCACCGTCGGCTCGCTCGGGTTCCGGACCTCGGCGACGCCCTGGGACGGGCGGGTCGAACGGGTACACCCCCTCGGACTCGAGCAGTCCAACAGCTCGGTGGTACTGGACGATCGGGCGTTGCTCAAGGTGTTCCGCCGGGTGTTCCCGGGCCCCAACCCGGACGTCGAGCTGACGGCGGCCCTCACCTCGGCGAACTGCCCTGCCGTCGCCCCGCTGTACGGAACCGTCGAGCTCAGCGGTTGGGCCGGCGACGAACCCACGACCCTGGCGATGGTGCAGAAGTTCGCCGCCAACGCCTCGGACGGCTGGCAGATGGCACTGGCCAGCGTGCGCGATCTGCTGGCGGAGGGCGACCTGCTCGCCGACGAGGTGGGATCGGATTTCGCGGCCGAGACCCTGCGCCTGGGTGCGGCGATCGCGCGGGTACACGCCGATCTGCGCAGCGCACTCGGCACGACCCCACTGGCCGACCCGGCCGCCCGGTTCGCAGGGCTGCCGGATCGCCTCGACGAGGCGATCGCCGTCGTCCCCGAGCTGGCACGGTCGCGAACGGCGGTCGCGGAGATCGCTGCGGCGGCCGCACGCGAGGCCGACACCGCATCGCCGCAGGAGCTCCAGCGGATCCACGGCGACCTGCATCTGGGACAGGCGCTGCGGACCCCCGCAGGGTGGCTGCTCGTGGACTTCGAGGGCGAACCGTCGGCGACACCCGCCGCCCGGCGCACCCCCGACCACCCGCTGCGCGACGTCGCCGGCCTACTGCGCTCTCTGGACTACGCTGGCCAGCACCCGCTGATGCATCTGACCGAGCGACCGCAGCAGTTGAGCTTCCGCGCGGCCGAGTGGACGCGCCGCAACCGCGACGCCTTCTGCACCGGCTACGCCGCGGTGGCGGGCGCGGATCCCCGCGCCACCCCGGCGATCCTCCGGGCGTTCGAGGTGGAGAAAGCGATCTACGAAGCGGTGTACGAAGCGCAGAATCGACCCAGCTGGGTGGGGCTGCCCGTGCGGGCGATCGACGAGCTCACCGCGGAGTAGTCCAGAACCGGCAACCGGCAGCACGAAAGGTGAGTGTGATGACTTCCGACTCCGTAGGCACCGACGCGAGCGTAGACCCGGAGACGCTGCATCTGTTGCTGTCGGGTACGCACCGCGACCCGCACGCCGTGCTCGGCGCGCACGAGGTGCACGGCGGGACGGTGCTCCGAACGCTCAAGCCCGGCGCCACGGAGGTCACCGCGTTGATCGGCAGCGACCGGTTCCCCCTGCGGCGCCTCGAAGGGGCGCTGTTCGGTACGGTCGTCCCGATCACCGGCCTCGCCGACTATCGCTACGAGGTCGAATACCCGAACGCGGATCCGGTGGTCGTGGCCGACGGCTACCGATTCATGCCTACTCTCGGCGAGTTGGACCAGCACCTGATCTCGGAAGGCCGCCACGAACGGCTGTGGGACGTGCTCGGCTCGCACCTGCGCAGCTACACCACGCCCGACGGCGAGGTGACCGGCGCATCGTTCGCCGTGTGGGCGCCGAACGCCAACGGCGTCACGGTGATCGGCGACTTCGAGTACTGGTCGGGCGAGTCGTACCCGATGCGGGAAATGGGCTCGAGTGGCATCTGGGAGGTGTTCGTCCCCGGCGTGGGCGACGGCGCAGCCTACAAGTATCGGCTGTTCACCGACGGTGGACCGCTCGAGAAGGCCGACCCGATGGCGCGGCGCACCGAGGTGCCGCCGGCGACCGCGTCGATCGTCACGCACACCGACTACGCCTGGTCCGACGGAGCGTGGATCAGTCGACGCGCCAAGGCGAATCCCGTCGATCGTCCGATGAGCGTGTACGAAGTGCACCTGGGCTCCTGGCGGCAGGGGCTGAACTACCGCGAGCTGGCGGAGCAACTGGCCGAGTACGTCACCGAGACCGGCTTCACGCACGTGGAGCTGCTGCCCGTGGCCGAGCACCCGTTCGGTGGGTCGTGGGGCTATCAGGTGACCTCGTACTACGCCCCCACGTCGCGGTTCGGCACGCCCGACGACTTCCGTTGGTTCATCGACACCCTCCACCGGGCGGGGATCGGTGTGATCATCGACTGGGTGCCTGCACACTTCCCCAAGGACGCGTGGGCGCTCGCGCGGTTCGACGGCACTCCCCTGTACGAGCACGCCGACCCCCGCCGCGGCGAGCAACTCGACTGGGGCACATACGTGTTCGACTTCGGGCGGCGCGAGGTGCGCAATTTCCTGGTGGCCAACGCGCTGTACTGGATCGACGAGTTCCACGTGGACGGGCTGCGCGTCGATGCGGTCGCGTCGATGCTGTACCTGGACTACTCGCGACCCGACGGCGGCTGGACGCCGAACATGTACGGCGGCCGGGAGAACCTCGAGGCGGTCGAGTTCCTCCAGGAGATGAATGCCACGGTGCACAAGCAGTTCCCGGGCGTGGCAACGGTGGCCGAGGAGT
>CAJCHX010000194.1 GCA_903970215.1 Acidobacteriaceae bacterium | reverse complement strand
GGCCGCCCGACGTGCTACCGCACCGCCGCCACCCGCCGCGACCTCGACCGCGCCGGGGTCGGCTACACGCTCGTCGAGCACGACGCCGACATCGACACAGTGCGCCAGGGCCTCGGCTACGACGCGACCGCCCCGACCCCGATCATCGTCGGCGCCGACGGCCGCCACTGGACCGGCCACATCCCCACCCGGATCCACCAGCTCGCCAGCGAGGCCCGCGCCGCCGGTGTCGTCCAGGCTCCGCTCCCGACCCCGGTGGCGGTGGCGGTGGGCGCGACGTCTAGCAGGGTGCCTGCTCCCACGGTCGCGGTCGTCTCCGACACCCGCCCACGCGAGTCGGGCATCGAACTGTAATCACCGCCCTGACACCGCATCGAACGAGCGGAGACCACGCCCATGGTCGCAACGACAGCCCGTCCCGACGCCGCTGTCATCCTCGGAACGATCACGGCTACCGGTGCGCGGAGGCCCCTCGTTGAGCCCCCGGTACATGCCAAGGGGCCCGGACCGAGAGGTTCTCGGTCCGGGCCCCTTCTGCCAGGCGACTACGCCCAGCTCTGATGACTACGTGTTCTTCCAGGTCCGCGGGGTGCTGTTGCGGTCGCCCATGCGGCCGCCACTGCGCCGGATCGCGGTGTTGCCGAGGAAGTCCTTGACCGGCGGCCGGTCGAACCCGTTGGTCGAGTTACGGTGGCCGTGGCCCGGGCCGTCAGGCTTGCCCTTCCCACCGTAGTAGGAATGACCCGGACCGTAATTCCTGCTCGACCCGGACTTCGACCCACTCTTGCCCGAGTTGTAGAACGGACCCTTCTTCGGCGTGGGCTTGAAGAGCGCGTCGAACAACGACGGGTTGCACTTCTTGCAGCTGCAGAAAAGGCTGTGTGCCATTTCGACTCTCCTACTGTTTCGACACTGATCGAGTGTCTGGTTGAGGGTGATCCTCGCCGTCTCCCTCGACGTGCTCGAATCGTGCACCCGACCGTCTTTCCCGCACCAGAGCGACGGCACGCCGAGCAGGAGACCCCCCGGGAAAGCCCAGGCGCAAGGCCTAACACCCGCCGTGAATGAACACCCCCAGTCGGGGATCCGCATGCACGCGAGCGCTCCGCTCACCTCAGCCATCAGCGTCGAGTTCGATCACGGCTCGACCGGTGAGCGAAGACCCCTCGTTCGTTGAGCCCCGGTACATGCCAAGCGGGTCCCGGGCGGTGCCGGTAGAGCAGGAGCGGCAGCGAGGAGAACCCCCGTGACACCTTGGGCACGGGATTCCCCCGGCAGGCGCAGCTCCCCGAGTGTGTCCGTCCGGTTGAAAATTCGATCGGCGTACTGCTACCGCCGACCTCTGAATCGTATGATCGCCGTGCGCGATCACCCGGCCCGTACCGTCACAGAGAGCACCGGACACCATGTCTTATCCAAGGACGTTCACTGCCCTCAAGATCTCCGAACTCCTCAAGGCCGGCGACGAATTTGACCGGAACAAACTATTGCTCAGCGGGAAGCTCGCCGACGAGATCTTCACTGTCGGGTCCGCCTGCGGACCCGACAGCGGTTGGATCAACTTGTGGTGCAAACTGAGCGAGCTCCTCGCACCGCTGTTCTACTGGGTCCCCACTGCGGCCAAGCTGACCGACCCGGCTACGAAGCATCAGGCCCAGCAGAATGCCTTCGCGTTCGCGGGGGCCGCCGAACGCCTCATCCACGCGGACCTCGACGCCGTCTACCGCAACATGACCAGCGCGACCAAACGCGGCGAAGACATCCTCACCGGTCTAGTCGCGGCCGTCGATGAACTCGTCGCCAGCCTCGACCGACAACTCAGCGAGGGCTCCACAGCTACCGACGGCGGCAGAACGCTGAGCGCCGACGAAGCTGCGGACTCGCGGACTCTAGTGCTGATCTTCCGCGGGATCGTCTTGCGCGACATCGCCGCTCTGGTCGGACGACCTACAGATCTCGTTGTCGACGAACAATGGGTTACCAAGCCCAAGGGCGAGATCGCCAAGCGGGTGTGGTTGCGAGCATTGGCCGATCCCGGCGCCCCGCTCCGGAGTCTGCCGGGCGTGATGTGCATGACGAAGGCCATCGCCGGTGCGTTGATGACGAACTCCGGTGTCGCGGCCGGGTTCGACGACAACGACCCGTATGCCATCCTGACCCGCGACCCAGGCGGTGTACCGCAGTCGGTCGCCAAGATGTTCTCGGACACCCGTTGGTTGATCACGCACCGCAAGGAAGTCGCGGAACGCTACGACTATCACCGGACGGGCATCAACGACCCGGGTACCACGGAACTCGACAGGCTGGCATTCCAGTACATCTTCGACGGCGCCGACCAGCAACGGTCCTTCGTCGTGCTCGCCCCGACGTCGAGCGGTAAGAGCCGTCTGGGACAACTCGCGGTGATCGAGGCGGTGAATCGGGCTAAAAGCGGGGGCCGACCGGGCGGGGTCGTAGTCCTTGTGCCGACGAAGGCACTCGTCAACCAGACTGCGCGGGACTTCCGGCAGCTCCTGGTCGGTGACACGGAAACGGCGGAATGGTCGGTGTTCGAGGGATCGCGCGACTATCCACAGTTCGACGAACGGATCCGGACCGGGCGCTTCGATATCGCTGTGTGCATCCCGGAGAAGCTGTCCGCGTTGCTGCGCATAGGTATGTCGCTCGCGGACACACCGCTCGTCGTCGTCGACGAGCTGCAGCATCTGGTCGACGAGTCGCGCGGGCAAGCACTCGAACTCCTGATGGTCGAACTGTTCCGTGAATACCCGCACCTGCGCTGGATCGGTCTCTCGGCCTCGTTGTCCATCGACACCCAGAGGATGGTCGAGCTCTGGTTCAAGCGGAACAACAGGGAGGACATCACCGTCTATCGAGCCGAGTTCAGGCCGGTACCGGTCGTTCTCGCTGCCACCGACGGGCAACGCTACGTTCAGCACTCGCCCGACCTCGCGAATTCCACCAAACGCGGACCGCTCGCAACGCCGGCGCTGGGCGTTCAGCACCTAGTTCAGGATCTGCGGGATCGGCATATCAAACGCTCGGCCACAACCTATCACCGGACACTCAGTGTGGTCTGCGCGGCGCTGAAGTCGGCATCGGAAGAGGCATCCGACGCCGCGCGGCCTGAGCTGCCGTCGATCCTCGTCTTCGTCAGTAGCCGAAAGGCGGCGGAGGCGTTGCCGACGGCGCTGGAAGCGGTCGCGCGGCTCGCAGGCGTGCTCGCGCAGATCAGTCCACGTGCCCGCCCGTATATCGCCGGTAGGTTCTCGCCGTTCCCCGTTGGAGTCGGTGATCAGCCGCGACCCAAGGAGCTGCTCGCCGACCTGGAATTGATCCCGCCCGGCAGCATCCGAAGAAACGTGACGGCGGCTCTCAACACCGGGATCGGCTTCCACACCTCGACGTTGGACGGTCCTGCACGCGTGACCGTGGAAGAGGCGTTCCGTCACGGCTACATCCGCGTGTTGTTCACCACCGACACACTGCGGCTCGGCGTCAATCTCCCGACCGACATCGCCATCAACAGCGACCTGATACTCAACACGGGTGGCGGCCAGCGACTCCTGGACAAGGACGCGGTCATCCAGCGGTTCGGTCGAGCGGGGCGCCTCGGGGTGTCGCGGGGGCGTCGCGGCACCGGGTATCTGGTGGTACCCGAGTCTGTGAACGTTCGTGATCCCACCCGGTTCGAGATCGGCATCGATGAGCGCAAAGGCCTCACCGGCGATGCGGACAGCAAGGATTCCGCGGTGCTGTCCGCGGTGACGGATTTGGATGCCGCATTCCGCTGCTATCTCGGCGATCTCGGCGGCGGTGCCACCTACCGCGCCGTGCTCAACGACACGTGGTTCCACGATGCCGTCATCCGGATGCTGTGCGCGACCGAATCCTTGCGGTTGTCGACCGAGGATCTGCGCGGGCACGCGAAGAGGCTCTTCGACTCGTCGTTTCCGGGTGTGCTCGGAAATCCCTATCCCGATAACGTGCTCGAGCGTCTAGAGCACACGGGTGCAGTGCGATCGAGTGATGGCATCACCCAGGTGACCCGGATAGGTCGGATCGCGGCAGGTAACGGGTACGGGCTCGCGGCGACCGACACCGTGACCGCACTGGCCGCCTCAGCGACCGGGGGAGCCGGTCCATTCACACTGCTGTACGTTGCCTGCCTGTCGGACGCGGCCCGGACGGCCAGCAGTTTCCAGATGCTCTGTGACGATAGGATGCCGATCGGCATCCGAAAGCAGATCCTCCAAGGGGCCGCGAAACTGGGGGGCTATCGCCGCCCCACGACCAGCACCAAGATTAGTCCCTACTTCCGGCTGCAGGATCATAGCGAGGACCTGCTCGGATCGGGACAATTCGCAGACGAGTTGCGTGCTGTGTTGGCGGCGGCGGCCGACGAGTCGGCCGTGTATACCCTCTCCAATGAGCAGGTGACTGCGATATGGCGGGCGACTGTGTTGTGTCACTGGTGGGGCGGATCGTCGATGTTGGACATCGAGACGATGGTCGACGCCGGCAAGTGGCAGGTGGACGAGAGCGACGTCCGGCTGGTCGCCGAGGCGGCCGCGAACCTTCTAGCGGCAGCGTCGGACTACCTGGGCACGGCGCCGGTCGACATGACGTTCCGCAGCCTTCTGGTCTTCTCACAGGAGGTAGAGATGGGTCTTCCGATCATTCTTACCTCGCTGGTGCGAACGAACGATCGCCTCATGCACCGTGAACGTCTGATCGGTCTGCTGCCGCTTCTGCTCGACCCCGCGCGCCGCTGGGATCAACTGACCGACCTGCTGTCGGTCTATGCAGAGAAACGCAACGGGATCCCCGCGGGAGGGTCCCAGACCGGTCCCACCGGATGGCGTCCGCTGACAAGCGAGCTACTCGCCAAGATCGAGGGACATCTCCAAGAGCAGGAAGAGCTCTACCGCCAGTCCTCACTCGTAGTGTCCAGCAGGGTAGCGACCTGCCGCATCCCAGCCGACGGTCCGACGATGACGGACCGGCTGAGGTCATTCCAGGCAGGGACGGGGGTGAACGACATCCACGAGCTCATGCCCGAGTTCGGATTCACGGTGCAGGATCTGCCATCGATCGATGCCGGCGGACAGAAGAGCTACGGCGTGCAGGTGGGATCGGACGACACCGTCCCACCAACGCACGTAGTTGTCGCCGAGGTCCGGATAGATCATGCGTTCGTCGACCAGGTCGTCGCCCGACTCGACGAGGGGGGCAACGCGATCGTCGTCGCCACCATGGGTGCGACACCAGGTGTACTGGACCACTCTCGCTTCCTGACCACTCCCTGTGCGGTGGTGGAACCGAGTCTGCTGCTGGAGATGCTCGCCCGGGTGCACGAGGCGTGCACCGAGGAACCGGCGGATGAGGCGGATGAGTGGGACACCGCCCCAGTTTTCGATATCGACACGGCGCAGCGTCTACTGGCCCGAATGATTGTGAACAACGCGCCGGTACTCACCCGCCAGGACCTGGAAAGTCGTCTCGTGCACGACAAGCTCGCCGAATGAGTAGTTAGTTTCCGAACACGGCGGTTTCCCCGACTGAGCCACGCGGACAAACGAAACGGCCCGGATCGAGAAAGTTTCTCGATCCGGGCCGCTCGTGATCAGCTACTTCCAGCGTTTGGTCGGGTGTCTGCCCGCTGTGTGCGCCCTGCCGATCGCCGCCGACCCGATCGTGCTGTGCGGCGTACGGTGGAAGTCCTTGCCGTAGTGGCCGTGCTTGTTACCCGGCTTCTTGTCGTGACCCTTGGGACCGTAGATTGTGGTGCCGCCGGGCAGCCGCTTGGAAAAGCCGGGCGTCCGAGTGTTGAAGAGCCCGTCGAACAACGACGGGTTGTACTTCTTGCAGCTGCAGAAAAGGCTGTGTGCCATGGGTGACCCTCCTCGGAGTCTCATGGAAGCGGACCGTGCCGCCGCCTCCGTGATGAGTCGAGGATGGCCCGGATCCGTGTTCCCGCTCCACGAGTCGATGTACCCTGCGGGAAACCCCGAGGGATAGCCGGGCTATGCCTAATGTCTGAGTCGCCACCCAGACTTCTCCGACGGATGTTCGTGAATTCCGCCGGCACTGAAGGCTGGTGGTAGCGCGTTCCGCGCGAATTTTGCCAGCGAGTGGGATCTCGGTTGTGTGACATCCTCGGCCGATGCCAGTAGCTCCAAAGACTCTTCGTCACGAGCGCCGAGCGACGGGAACCTCGCACTCGGCGTCGAGATCCTGATCATCGACACCTCGCAGTCGTCCGGGTGGTGCATCACGGCCAGGCCGCCAGCCCTAGGTTGTCTCGTTCGTCGCGGGCCAGGCAGTCCTTGGGGCGAACGATGACTGGGCGCGCGCTACCGCGTCCTGGCCAAGCTTCCCGTCGGCGGCCTCGCGCAGCGCCTTCATCACCTGATCGCTCATGGCTCGCGGTGCGAGCGCGGCTAGGATCGTGTCGAGGTTTGGCGGGACGATAGATGACTGGGCGCGCGCTACCGCGTCCTGGCCAAGCTTCCCGTCGGCGGCCTCGCGCAGCGCCTTCACCAGTTGATCGCTCATCGCTGTTGGTCCGAACGCGGCGGCCAGGGCCCCGTTGAGGCTCTGTGGAGCAGGCCGCGTCGCCTTGATCCATTCCGGCGTCGTGATCCATTCCGGCGTCCGCTCGATGTGCCTAACCTCCACTGGCCGGATGAACAGATCCGTGGGGTGCTCACGCACCCCCACAATCACGACTCCCCTAGGCAGCCCGTCAACGCTGGCACGTACGACCGCCTGCACGTCGACAACATGTGGCGACTCGCCGAACCGTGCCTCAGGGGTTATCCACTCGCTCAGGGTGACAGCGATGGGCACGGTCAGGTGTGCCGACCACTCCCCCTCCCCAGCCATCGCACCCGAGTCGAGAACCAGGTCTCCCGCCGGCTCGCCCACGGTGTTGATCGTCGCCGTGATCGTGACTGCCTGCACCGGCGACACGACCTCGACGCTGGCGCCCTCCAACTCCTCCCGTAGCAACGTCACCGTTGCCTGCTTGTCGAGGCTCTCGCGGCGCATCAGGAACAATGCGTCATCGAGAGGTCTGTACAGCGATTGCAGGTGCTGAGTGATCCCACCAAGGTTCTGCACGAGGTGCACCCTTCCGACCAGAGCGGCCGCCTCAAGCTCGGCCGCTAGATCGTCTGCGAACGGCGCCGGGCAGTCCTGGGATCCACTGCTACCGAAGTCCGTGTGGTTGTTGCTCGCTAACCAGACACGGTCGCTCGGGCGGTTCGCCGCGACCTCGAGGACCGTCGTCCAGATGACCGCGTCTCTGAAGCCGTCCTTGTCGCCCTTCCCATACGGAGAACGTCCGTGCATCGCTCGCTCGACGATGTCGAGCACATCGATCTCAGGCGGTGGCACGATGACAAACCCGAGTACCCCGGCGCGACCCCGAAACGTAGAGTCGAAGGAGTCGCTCTCGGCGCGCATCTTGTCCGCGACCCGCCTCACGTCGGCGGCCACGTTCCCGCCGACCTTGACCCGCCGCAGATCCTTCTCAGCCTTCCCGAGCTGCTTCCGGTAGTTATTCACCACCTCCCGGGCCACAACCTCCGGGACCACCACATCCACATACGGCATCTGCGCCAAGGTCTCCCACTCCTCGGTGTCGAGCAGCGGCGAGCTGTAGATCAGATTCGCGTCGACGACAACGATGTCCATCATCAGTCGAGTATTCCCATCCATCTGACGCAAGCCCTCGCGGGGCTACGCGGACAGTGCCGCGAGATCGGTCACAGGCGG
>CAJCHX010000193.1 GCA_903970215.1 Acidobacteriaceae bacterium | reverse complement strand
GTGCTGTGGCGAGGGTGTCCAGGTCGGTGTCCACTTCGGCCTCCAGTGCCAGGTTGGGTTAGCAGCACTGATTCTGGGCACCCTCCGTCTCAAATCCCACGCGACACACCAGTCACATCACCGGGAATCAATCATCTAGTCGATCGCGACGAGTTGCGGACTCCGCTCGTGCCTCGCTTCATCCGAACTGTCGGAGGTGATCGCGACGAGTTGCGGACTCCGCTCGTGCCTCGCTTCATCCGAACTGTCGGTGCGCGCCGTTACGCTGGACCCGAGATGACTAGCGCCCCCTTCCGCCAGACCGGCCAGCCCACCCGACCAGGGTCCGCGCCCCGGTCTGCCCAGACCGCCGCGCGGCTGTTGGCTGCGAGGTCGCCCGCTTCGTCGTCCCGCAGCCGGGGGGACGAGTTGCTCGACGGCCTCAACCCCCAGCAGCGTGCAGCGGTGTTGCATACGGGCGGCCCGCTGCTGATCGTCGCAGGCGCCGGATCGGGCAAGACCGCCGTGCTCACCCGCCGGATCGCCTACCTATTGGCCGAGCGGGGTGTGTCGCCGGGGCAGGTCCTCGCGATCACCTTCACCAACAAGGCCGCTGCCGAGATGCGCGAGCGGGTCTCCGTGCTGGTCGGCCCGCGTGCGAACAGCATGTGGGTGTCCACCTTCCACTCCACCTGTGTACGTATCCTGCGGGCCCAAGCGGGCCTGCTGACGGGGATGAACTCCAACTTCTCGATCTACGACGCCGACGACTCGCGGCGGCTGCTCACCATGATCGTCAAAGACCTGGGGCTCGACCCCAAGAAGTTCGCTCCGCGGCCGCTGGCCACCCACATCTCGAACCTCAAGAACGAGCTGGTCGGGCCCGACGAGGCGACAGCTGCGGCGGAGCAGACGGGCGAACAGTTCGCCGTCACCGTCGCGCAGGTCTACCGGCAGTACCAGTCGCGGCTGCGCGGCGCCAACGCCTTCGACTTCGACGACCTGATCGGCGAGGTGGTCGCGCTGTTGCAGGCGCACCCCAACGTTGCGCAGTACTACCGCCGCCGGTTTCGGCATGTGATGGTCGACGAGTACCAGGACACCAACCACGCGCAGTATGTGCTGGTGCGAGAGCTGGTCGGGCACACGGACTACGCGGACGCGGGGCGCGCGCAGGACGAGGTCCCGCCGAGTGAGCTGTGCGTGGTCGGTGACGCAGACCAGTCGATATATGCGTTCCGAGGCGCCACGATCCGCAACATCGAGGAGTTCGAACGCGACTTCCCCGACGCCCAGACCATCCTGCTCGAGCAGAACTACCGATCCACCCAGACCATCCTGTCGGCGGCGAACGCGGTGATCTCGCGGAACGCAGGTAGGCGCGAGAAGCGCCTGTGGACCGACCAGGGCGACGGGGAGCTGATCGTGGGCTACGTCGCCGACAACGAGCACGACGAGGCCCGGTTCGTGGTCTCCGAGATCGACGCACTGGCGGCGAACGGGGACACCAAGTACAGCGACGTCGCGGTGTTCTACCGCACCAACACCGCCGCACGCGCACTGGAGGAGGTGTTCGTCCGGCACGGTGTGCCGTACAAGGTGGTGGGCGGTGTCCGCTTCTATGAGCGCAAGGAGGTGCGCGACCTGATCGCCTACCTGCGCGCGATCGACAACCCGTCGGACACCGTCAGCCTGCAACGCATCCTCAACACCCCGCGGCGGGGGATCGGCGACCGGGCTCAGGCCTGCCTCACGGTGCACGCCGAGAACCGCGGTGTGAGCTTCTACCAGGCGATCCTGGACGCGGTCGACGGCGGCGTTCCGATGCTCAACCCTCGATCCCGCAACGCCATCGCGTCGTTCGCCGGCCTGCTCGCCGACCTTCGGGCCCGCGCCGCCGACCCCGATTCCGACCTCGGTCAGTTGCTGGACGCGGTGTGCGAGAAGACGGGCTACCGCGCGGAGCTCGCGGACTCGAACGACCCGCAGGACGGCGCCCGGCTCGAGAACATCGACGAGTTGGTCAGCGTCGGAAGGGAGTTCGCGGCGCAGGACTTCTCCGAGGTGGTCGTGGACGAGGGTGCGCCGGAGCCCGGCTCGTTGGCCGCGTTCCTCGAGCAGGTGTCGCTGGTGGCCGACGCCGATCAGGTGCCCGACCACGATCAGGGTGTGGTCACCTTGATGACGCTGCATACCGCGAAGGGGCTCGAGTTCCCGGTGGTGTTCGTGACCGGGTGGGAGGACGGGCAGTTCCCGCATATGCGGGCGTTGGGTGACGAGGCCGAACTCGCCGAGGAGCGGCGCCTCGCCTACGTGGGTATCACCCGCGCTCGCCAGCGGCTGTACGTCTCCCGTGCGATGGTCCGCTCCACGTGGGGCGATCCGATGCAGAATCCCGAGTCGCGGTTCCTCACCGAGATCCCGCAGCATTTGATCGAGTGGCGCCGCACCGAGCCGCGGCGAGACGCGGGCGGGCGGGCGTTCGGGGACGGTCGGCGAGGCGTGTTCGGGCGCGCTGACGGTTCCGACCGGCCCGCGTGGTCGAGTCGGCGATCCGAAGCGGCCGGGCGCACGGGCGCGGTACGCGGTACGCGCGGGCCCAACCTACGCCCCAGCAAGCTCGATCTGGCCGTGGGGGACCGGGTCTCGCACGACTCGTTCGGGCTCGGGGTGGTCACCGCGATCAACGGCACCGGACCGATGGAGCGCGCGACGTTCGACTTCGGCAGCGGCGGTACGGTGACCCTGATGACCTGGGGCGGTCTGCCCATGGAGAAGCTGTAGCACCACCTACGACGAGGGGCGGGCCGTGACATCCGACGACGAAGTGACATCCGACGACGAGGTCCTGTACGGCGCGACGGTGGCGGAACGCCGCCGGTTGGTGGGCCTGCTCGGCGCGATCAGTGGCGAGGACTGGGCCCACGACTCGCTGTGCGCCGGTTGGCGCGTGCGCGAGGTGCTCGCGCATATGACGATGCAGTATCGCTACCGCCCGTGGAAGGTGGTCGCGGGCATCGCACGCGCGCGAGGTGACTTCAACAGATTCGCAGACCGCGCCGCTCGGGCGGACACCGCGCGGCTGTCCGATGCCGAGTTGCTGGCCTCGCTGACAGGCAATGTGGAGAGCCGCTGGACGCCGCCGGGAGTCGGCCGATCGGGCGCGCTGACCCACGATGTGGTCCACGGGCTCGATATGACGGAGCCGCTGGGCCTGCCGCGCCCCGACCCCGAGACCGTGGCGTTGGTACTCCGCGGCGCCGGCCCCAAGCAGTTCGCCTTCTTCGGGGTCGACCTGTCGGGCGTGCGGCTCGAGGCCACCGACGCCGACGTCGCGGTAGGTGACGGTGCGACGGTATCGGCGATGCCCGCGGTGGATGTGCTGCTCACGGCGTGCGGGCGCAAGCCGTTGTAGTCCGCGCGGACTCAGCCCTCGTAGTTGCCGAGCGAGATACCGCGCTGCGCAAGCCAGGGCAGCGGATCGATCTTGGTGGTGCCGCCCCGCCACACCTCGAAGTGCAGGTGCGGACCCGTCGAGTCGCCGCGGTTGCCGATGGTGGCGATCTGGTCGCCGGCCATCACGTGTTGGCCGACGGTCACCGTCATCGTGTTGACGTGCCCGTACACCGTGATCGTCCCGTCGGCCGCCTGCAGGCGGACCCACAGACCGAAGCCCGACGCCGGTCCGGCGCTGATGATGGTCCCGTCCTCGACCGCGTAGATCGGCGTACCGATCGGCCCGGCGATGTCGACACCGGCGTGCATGGCACCCCAGCGACTGCCGAAAGTGGACGTGAACTCGCCCTTGGCGGGCAGGACGAAGAGGGGGCGCTGGGTGGCGGCGATCGCGGCGTCCTGGGCGGCCTTGCGGGAGGCTCCGTCCGGAAGCGCTTGGGCGAACTGCTGCATGTCCGTGGGTGCGGGAACCTCGGCTGCGCTGGCATCGGACAGGCGAGTGGTCGGTGTCGCCTCCGCAGTGGCGCTGTGCGGTGCCTTACTCGACGGTGCGCCGAGCGCGAAGCCCGTCACCGTGGCACCTGCGGCCAGCGCCAGTAGCGCGGCGCGGCCGCGGAGTGCCTGCGGGGGAGCAGCGACGCGATGCCGGCCGCCGGTGCGCACGCGACGGGGCTCGGCGACGGGTCGCGCGGCCTCGTCGGCGGAGAACCCGTCGGCGTCGAACTCCTCGGGAGCGTATTCCTCGGGTGCGTACTCGTCCGGGGCGAAGGCCTCTTCCGGAGCCGCAACCGGTGCACCGAAGGGCCGCCGGCTCTCGTGCTGTCGGAGCACCACCTCGGGGATGACGATGTCCTGGGTGATCTCCGCGACGCCGGGGCGGTACACCAGGGCGTTGGCGGCCTCGTCGGGCTCCGCCCACGTCTCGGCGTATGCCTCATCGAGTCGCCGCTCGAGTTCGTCCATCGGGATGATCGTTGTGGTGGGCTCGTCGTCTAGCATCTGGACGCCGCGCGCTGCGCGCCGTCCGTCACCGTCGGCCATACTCAACTCACTCAGTCCGCTCTGTTAAAGTCATGCTGTAGGTCACTGAACGGTCACATTTGTGACCGTGTCGTGATGCACGTCAGCAGACGATAACGAAGAGGTTGCGGTCGGACAACCCAGCCCCCGTAAGCCGTCTGATTTGTGAGTTCGGTCACACAGGATTCACTGTGAAGTCCGACAACACACCCGAGTACGCCTTCGGCAGCGGCCGCGCGAATTCGCGGCGGGCGCCGGTTCGCAGCCCCATGGTCACCAGCGACTGCACCGACAGAGTCGCCGCCGCGACG
>CAJCHX010000192.1 GCA_903970215.1 Acidobacteriaceae bacterium | reverse complement strand
GTCGTTGTCAATTAAGCCGCCCATCGTCGGGGTGGACGAGTTACCAAGGTGAGAGACCACTGCTCGCCGTAAGAAGTCCGCTGGATCGTGAGGCCGCTGAAGGGCGTCGTCTCTACCGTAGCCACCGCCACTTCTCCTCAGTCGTCGCCGTCCCAGAAGCAGGGGGCGCAGGAGAAGGTGCCGTCGCCGATGACTCCAGTTTCGTCCGAAGCCGATGAGGTCAGTGTCGACCCAGGTGCCGCACCCCTCCCAGGCCATCCACTCCACCACTCGACAGAGCGGCTTCGTGGGATAGACCCTCGATGTTGCGGACCAGCTCTGCCAGGTTGGCGTTCGCTGCCTCGTCGGACGCTCCGCTGAGGACGATGTGGTAGAGGATGAGTTCGGTCAGGTACTCGATGTCGACCGCCATCACGCCACCTCCCTCGAGGTGGCGTCGTCGGCTCCGAGAGCCAAGCCGAAGCTCCAGTCGTCGCTCTGGATGCCGATCTCGTTGCTGACGATGAAGGCCACGGACTCGGCTTCCAGTTCTGCGATCTGTCGGGGAGTCGTGCTCCTCGTGGAGAATGGCGTGGGCCAGTTCGTGCGCAAGGGTCTTGACCTGCTGCCGCTCGTCGATGCGGATGAGGTGCTGTTGAACTCGAAGTAGCCGTTCACGCCGTTGGTCAAATGGCCTTCCTCGACGGTGAAACCGAGGTCGTCGGGGATGGCGCAGAGCTTGGTGTGGTGTCGCCGGTGAGTCGTGTGGCGATCTCCAGCAGGTCTCGGCCCTCGGTCTGGGAGA
Organism: Acidobacteriaceae bacterium; assembly: GCA_903970215.1. Taxonomy (GTDB): domain Bacteria; phylum Actinomycetota; class Actinomycetes; order Mycobacteriales; family Mycobacteriaceae; genus Tsukamurella. The sequence continues at coordinate 1,178 of CAJCHX010000192.1, read as the reverse complement.
GGTCGAAGACCGGCACCGCCTTGCACTTGCGCAGCACCTTGGTGGGTTCAGCGTGGGGGGAGACGAGGGCGTCGTCCGGGGCATGGGACTCAACGTCGGCGGGCGCCGGCTGCGCCACGAGCTGGCTGGGCTGGGCTGGGACCGACCTGAGCCGAGCCGCCGGAGTCAGCTCGCCGCCCGTCTAGTACAGCCCTCGGCGCCCGACCGGTCTTTCGCCGCCATCGCTCGGGCGCTCAGCGAGCAGCCGCCCGACCCGGCCATCGACCAGCTCCTCGGCAGGCCACCGGAGCAGCACGTCGTCTGACCAGCGCAGCCCATCAACCAGATCCCGATGATGTCCCCGGTACTCGGGCCGACTCGAGGCTACCTTAATGGGGTGACCTCGCCGCGCTCCTACCGCCATCCGGCGGTCCGGGAGACGGGAGGATGCTGCCGACGAGAGCACTGGAGGCGTACGCCGGACGCAGGTCAACCCTACGGCCGCCACTGGAGATCAAAGCGACGCCTCACCCGGGCACGAGGTCTTCCTCTCGGCGAGGGAGGCGCACAAACCGTGCCCAGCATGCGCTGCCTGACCACCGAGCGTGGCGGCAACATGGAATGGCGGATGATGAAGCTGGCTGCTCTTGCTCGAACACGTGTGCGATGCACTGGCCCTGCGTCGCGAGGAGGCCCGACAAGATAGTGAACAGTGATCGTCTTCGACGAGGTTGAGCGAGTCCAGGATGGAGACCACAGCTTCACCATCTATGACTGCCGGGCGGAAGACGGCGAGAACATGGTGGCGGTGCTGGCAGACTTCGTCCGGCAGCTCTACGTCGAGCCTGAGAACTTGCGGGACGTGCTGATCGCGGCCATGACCGAGGCTACGGGAGTTGCGGACCCAGACGCTATCAACGAGGCGGTCCAGCGCACCCTCACCGCCGCAGTCCCGCAGCCGGGCACCCATCCGAGGCCGAACCTCGACACGGCGCGCAACGAGCTGGGCGAGGCACTGACGCACCTGGCCTTCGTCCAGGCGCACGGTACATTGGTCCCTGCTTCGCGGATCCGGAACAAGGAGGTTCGTGGGCAACCTAGCCGGGGCCGCGACCTCCTCGGCCTGGATGAGGAGCCTCTCACAGCGGTGATCGGAGAGGTGAAGTCGTCCAGCCACGAAGCCAGCCCACCGGGGGTGG
>CAJCHX010000191.1 GCA_903970215.1 Acidobacteriaceae bacterium | reverse complement strand
TCCGTGCGATCGGCGACGCGCTCGGCCAGAGATGAGGCCTCGAGCGCCGAGACCTGTCGGCCGATAGTGGACGGGTCCAGTCCGAGGGCCGACGCCAAGCCACCGATGCTGGACGGCCCGAGGCTCACGAGGGCCCGCAGGATCAGATATTCGGCCCGCTCGACGTCCCTGGATGCGGGGTCGCGTCGATGTAGCAGTTCGAAATTGCGGGTCAGCACCGCGATCTGCACTTCGATGTCGCCGAAGACCTCGTCTCCGCTGGGATGGTCGTCCACACCACTGATAATATCTGCATCATGCAGACATCTCCGGCGTTGCCTCGTCGGGCGCGATATCTGCGGGATGTGGTGGCGGGTTCCGACCCTGGTCTGACCCGGTTGCGGAGCGCCGCCTCCGCCGCCCTGGCGATGGCCACGGGGTTGGCCGCACTACTGCTGGTGTCCGACATCCGGGGCGCGGACCCGACGGCACGGATGGTCGCGATGCTGTTGGGTGCGATCGTGGCGATGATGGGGTCGATGGCGCTGGTGGGCTCCGCGCCTCGGGAGCAGGTGCGCATCGCGGCCGGGTTCCCGGTGGCGATGGGGCTGGGCATGGTGGTCGGCGTAGCGGTCGCCGGTCATACCCCGGTGATGCTCACGGGCTTCGCCGCGGTGATGTTCATCGCGGTCTATGTGCGCCGCTTCGGTGTTCCGTACTTCTTCTACGGGTTCATGCTGTGGATGGGCTACTTCTTCGCGTCCTTCCTGCATGCGACCTGGTCTGCGTTGCCGTGGCAGGTCCTCGACACGGTGATCGCCACGGTCTGGGTGCTGTTCCTCTCGCTGACAGTGATGCGGGCCAGCCCGCGCCGCACCCTCGTACATGTGCGGCAGAGCTTCGGCGCGCGGGGCCGGCGCATCGCAGCCACCGTGGCGGCGCTGCTCGACCCCGACCGCGACGTCGGACGAGCTCGGCTGTTGCGCAGGCTGACCAGCCTGCAGACCCAGCTGGCCGAAGCCGCCCTCATCATCGAGGCGTGGTCGGCGCAGAAGGGTGCTCTGCCTCCCGGATGGACGCCGCAGGCTCTGCGGCGGCGGATCCTCGACGCCCAGCTCGCGCTGGACGGGATCGCTCTCGCGGGCGCCGATCTGGTCCCGGCGCCCGACGATGTACGGCGCGCGGCCGCCGCGGTGACCGGCGAATTGTCCATGGCGCATTACGATTCCGCCGAATCCCTGGTCGGCGAACTGGAGGTGCTCGCCGCTCGGGCGAGCGCATCTTCCGGGTCGGGTGCGGCCTACGCCGGTCCGGCGCGTCGATTGGCGTCGTCTGTGCGTTCGTACGTCGCGATCGTGCGGCGGACTGGGGACGACCAGCCACCCGTGGACATGGGGGAGTTCATTCCCGCAGTCGCCCTGGCGATGGGCGACCTGCCCGGCTCGGTGGCCGTCGCCAGTTCTGTGGAGGTTCGGGGTGGGCCCTGGAACGTGTTGTCTCGCTTGGACTTCACGACGCGGCAAGCGGTGCAGGTCGCCGTCGCGGGCGGGCTCGCCATCCTGTTGGGCCGGGAACTGAGCGAGACCCGCTACTACTGGGCCGTGATCGCCGCGTTCATCGCCTTCACCGGGACCGGGTCCCGCGCGGAGACCTTCATCAAGTCGGGTAACCGTGTCCTGGGCACGCTGGTCGGCCTGGTCTTCGGCATCGAACTGGCACACCTCACGTCCGGGCACCTCGCGTGGTGCCTGGTGGTGATCGTGGCCGCGATGTTCTTCGGCTTCTACCTGGTGCGGATCAACTACGCCTACATGATCTTCTTCGTCACGATCATGGTCTCGCAGCTCTACAGCGTGCTCAACGAGTTCTCCGACAAGCTGCTCTTCCTGCGCCTCGAAGAGACGGTGATAGGCGCGTTCTGCGGCATCGTGGTGGGTCTGTTGGTCGCCCCGCTCAGCACGCGAGAGACGGCGAAGGTGGCGCAACACGACCTGCTGGAGGCGTTGGCGGTCCTGCTGCGGGCCGTGGCAGGTTGCGCCGCAGACCCGTCGGGGGCGTCCGACGGGTTCGTCCGCGACGTCGACAATCGACTCCGACGGCTGACTCTGGTCGCGGCGCCGCTGACGCGTCCATTGGTGGTCGGCAACAGTCCCGCGATGGTCCGGCATCGACTCACTCTGTACGCCGGGGCCACTCAGGCCGCTCACTCGTTGGCCGCCGGTATGCGGTTCTCGATGCGCGGCACCGACGTCGACCGCGCGTGCATCGGCCTCGCCGCCCTCCTGGACGGTTTGGCGCAGAACCCGCCGATGCTCGGCTCGCCAACCGCGGGCGCCGATCCCGACCTCCTTCGATCCCTGCGCGCGTGGGACGTGCCTTCCGGACGCCATTCCGCGGGCGCCACGCGCAGCCTCGATCGGCTCCACGAGATCCTGTGCGAGTTGTTCCTGCCCACCGCCCGCGGGTAGGACGAGACCCTGGGAAACCATTCCGTTTGCCGAACTACCGTTTCCTATAAGGTGATTCACAGGGTTCTTCGAGTGTCGTCACCGAGCGACGGAGCGCCGTCCGCGGTATGAATCCTCGGACCGGGGTCGAGTGGCTCCGGAGAAACGGGGCGCCCACGTGGACACGAGTCTGAGCCGGAACTGGGGACACGAGTGGATATCGTCCCTCGAGTTTCTGGGGATCAGTTTCTGTGTGGTGGTGGTCGCGGGCGCGCTGCTGTCGGCGTTGTTGGTCGCGTTCACCGACGTCGGCCGCCAATTCTGGGTGGTCAACCGC
>CAJCHX010000190.1 GCA_903970215.1 Acidobacteriaceae bacterium | reverse complement strand
TCGAGGCGATCGCGAACGGGGTACCGGCGTTCCGGACCCCGGCGGTGAAGCGGGCACAGCACACCGAGATCGGGCTGGGCGTGCTGCTCGGGACGATGTTGCTCGGGATCGCCTTCTTGATCCAGGTGCACCACGTGGTCCCGCGTGGCAACGTGACGATCCTCGCTCAGCTCACGGCCGGCGCCTTCGGAACCGGTTGGGCGTTCTACGTCTCGAATATCGCCGTCACCATGGTGCTTGCGTTCGCGGCCAATACCAGCTTCGGCGGGTTGCCGGTGCTGATGAGCCTCCTCGCGCGCGACCACCGGTTGCCGCACATGATGGCGACCCGTTCCGAGCGGCCGGTGTACCGGTACGGCGTCGCGGTGCTGGCGATCATCGCGACGATCGTGCTGGTGATCGTGGGGGCCGATGTGAACCGCCTGTTGCCCGTGTTCGCGATCGGGGTGTTCATCGGCTTCACGATCAGCCAGACGGGGCTGGTGCGCCACTGGATCACCGAGCGTCCCGCAGGGTGGCGGCCGAAGATCCTGATCAACGGCATCGGAGCAGTGCTCAGCGCGCTGGCCGGCGTGGTGTTCTTCGCGGAGAAGTTCGCCGAGGGCGCGTGGTTGTTGCTCGTGATCGTCCCCCTGCTGATCGCGAATTTCGCGTGGGTCGAGAACTACTACAAGAAGGTCGCGGCCGAGTTGGGGATGGGTGTGATTCCGCCCAAGCCGGCCCGGGAGGTGCCCGCGGCCAGTGTGGTCGTGCTGCCGGTGGTGTCCATCAGCAGAGTCACCGCGTTGGCGTTGGAACGCGCGTCCGAGCTCGGGGGGACGGTGCGACCCGTCGCCGTCGAACTCGAACCGGCAGCGACCCGAGCGCTCTGCAAGCAATGGGACGCGTGGGATCCCGGTTACGAACTGACGGTCCTTCCCAGCCCACATCGGCAGCTGATCAATCCCACGGTCGGCTACATCCGGAAGCTCACCGACGAGGGCCGGAACGTCACCGTGCTCATGGTGCGGATCGAGCCGAAGCATGCCCTTCTCCGGCTGATGCACAATCCGCGCGGCCCGGTGTTCGCCGCCGCACTGAAGGAGCGCACCGACGCCACCGTCGGCGACCATGGTGTTCCGGCTGTGAGCGGACTCTGCTGTGCGGCTTAGGAGACGTGGATCAGCAACTTGCCGAAGTTACGTCCGGCCAGCAGCCCCCGGAACGCCTCGGGTGCGTTGACGAGGCCCTCCACGACGTCCTCCCGGTACCGGATCCGTCCCGACGCGACCAGCGGAGCGACCTCGGAGAGGAAGTCGCCGAACTGCTCGTCGGCGAATTCGCTCTGGATGAAGCCGCGCAGCGTCAGGCTGCGCGTGAGGATCCCAGCGAGGAGGCCGGGCACGCGGTCGGGGACGGTCGGCAGCGAGGTGAGGTTGTAGTTCGCGGCCAGGCCGCACAGCGGCACCCGGCCGTAGGTGTTCAGCAGTGGAAACACCGCGTCCCACACCGCGCCGCCGACGTTCTCGAAATACACGTCGATCCCCTCCGGGACCGCTGCCGCGAGCTGGTCGGCGAAATCCGGTGTGCGGTGGTCGATCGCGGCGTCGAAGCCGAGAACCTCACGGAGGAACGCGACCTTGTCGGGACCTCCTGCGATGCCCACCGCGCGCGCTCCGGCGAGCTTGGCCAGCTGTCCGACCATCGATCCCACCGGGCCGGTGGCGGCCGCGACGACGACGGTCTCGCCGACCGCGGGCCGGCCGATGTTGCGCATGCCTGCGTACGCGGTGAATCCCGGCATGCCTAGCACCCCGAGGGCGGTCTGTACGGGTGCCGCGGCGGGGTCGAGGCGCCGCACGTGCCGGGCGTCCGCGACGGCGTGGGTCTGCCAACCTGAATACGACAGCACCACATCACCGGGGGCGAGAGCGTCCGAGTGGGACTCGAGGACGGTGGCGACGGTCCCGCCCGGCATCGTCGCGCCGATCTCGGTCGGCGCCGCATAGGATTTCGCGGCGCTCATCCGACCGCGCATGTACGGGTCCAGTGACAGGTAGTCGATGCGCAGCAGCACCTGCCCGTCGGTAGGTGCCGGCAGGTCGACGGTCTCGAACCGGAAGCAGTCGTCCTGCGGCACCCCGTGCGGGCGCGCGGCGAGGACGATGCGGGTCGTGATGGTCATGACGCTCCTGTCGAAGTCAGGCTGTGGCCGCGGCGGCGGCGGTGGGTGCGGTAGCGGTCAGCAGCCGGTGCCTTTCCACCGTGTCCCGGATCTGCTCAGGCACGTCGCGGTGCAGCCGTTCGAGGACGTCGACGCACGTCACGTGTGTCGGGGCCCAGTCCCGCTCGGCGAGCCAGGCCTCCGGGTCGACTCGGTGGTCCTCGGCGTACCAGAGGTCGCCCGGCGTGAATTCGATTCCCAGCGCGGCGTATCCGCGGAACTGCTCCGTCCGTTCGGCCTGCTCCTGCATCGCGGTGAGGGTGCTGTAGTTCGCGGCCAGGACGCTGCCGGGCGCGCTGAGTGCGGCGATGTTCTCGAGCAACCGAACGAGGCCGTCGGCGGGCAGGTAGCGCAGCAGTCCCTCGGCGAGCCAGGCCGTCCGCGCGGATGGGTCGAAGCCGGCCGCCTGCAGCGCCGTCGGCCAGTCCCGGCGCAGGTCGATCGCCACCTCCCGACGATCGGCGGTGGGCTGTGCGCCATGGCGCGCGAGTGCACCGGCCTTGAACGCCAACACCTCCGGCTGGTCGAGTTCGTAGACGACGGTGTCCGCCGGCCAGTCCAGCCGATACGCCCGGGCATCGAGACCCGAGCCGAGGATCACGACCTGCCTGATACCGGATTCCGTTGCCCGCCTGAAGTAGTCGTCGAAGAACCAGGTGCGCGCCACCATGAACCCGCCCAAACCGTGCCGCAATCGCGCTTGCAGTGCCGCCGAAGCACTCTCGTCACCGTCGGCTCCCGCGCCGACCGCACTGGCCGCGCCGTCGGCGCCGTGACCGGACAGGTGCTGGGCGAGCATCCGGGAGAATGGCGAATCGGTCTCGGCGACCAGGATTTCGGCGTACGGATCGTGGAACACGGCGTCGGGTCTGCCGCTCTCCACCGCACGCATCGCGGCCACCCCGATCGCCGTTATGCCCACGCTCGTATTGATTTCCCAGGTGTCGTCGTCGGTACGCATGGGTCGCCTCGCTGTTACTGGTCGTGCGCTGTCACTGGTCGTGCGCTGTCACTGTCGTGCGCTGCCACGCGCCGTCCCGATCCACTGTACGGGTGCGCCGACTGCGGGCCGATCCGCTGTTCGGCATCCTGCTACGTGGCATCGCGGCTCGCCCGGAGCAGGGGACGGAACGGGGCCGTCGGGGCCGACGGCCACCGCCGGGGACCGGTCCATAGGGCGGGCGGTGCATCGAGGTGGCGGGCCAGCCGCAGCGCGACCCCGTCGTAGTTGGCCCGCCACCCGCGGAAGTGGGGCCAGGCCTCGGCATCGGTGCGCTCGATCTCGTATCCGACCCCGCGGAGCATCGCTGTCGCTGCGCGGAAGTCGGCCTCGCTCACAGAGATCGGTGCATCCGGATCCGGCTCTCCGGGCACGGGTAGGCGCATCGCTCGAGCGATCTGGTTCAGGGCGGTGAAGCCCATCCGCAGCGCTAGCCGCGACGCCACCTTCGGCTCCTGGGACGGGGACAGGGACAGCTGTAGGGCGGCCGCGTCCATCACTGCTACGAGGGCGGTCAACCAGTGCGAATACGGGCGTGGCGAGCGCAGCCGGGTGAGCGTCGTGTACGTGGAGTGCGATTCGGCCACCTCCGCGGCCCACCGCTCCCACGCCACGAAGAGATCGGTGAGCACCTCGCGCGCGTCGCCGTCGTAGATGCCCCACTTGGTGCGCGCCAGGATCTCGGGGCCCCAGGCGGGGGTTCCCGCCCGTGCGACCAGCAGGCTCACCTCGGTCTCACGCCGGGTGAATGCGGCGTAGAACGTAGGCAGGTAGCCCACTTGGAGGCCCACCACGACCAGTCCGGTGAATGCGGCGAAGTATTCGAGGATCGTGCTGCCCCGGCCGGAGGGTGTCGCGTAGCCCAGCGTGAACATCGACGAGCCCGCGTCGGAGAATGCGTGGCCCACGTCGCCGCGCACGCTGGGCGCCATCACCATCGCGAAACCGACCGTCAACAGCGCTACCCAGACCGCGAGCCGAAGGAGCAGGGTGAGCGGCGCCTGCCAGGCCAGGATCCGGTCGCGCAACTGGAAGGACCGGATCGGGCGTGTGATCACGAGGAACAACCGGTCGAGCCCGCGGTCGACGATGCGCGCGAGTCGCGAGTCGATCCCGCGGGGAACCACGAGCGTCCCCATGACGCTCGCCAGGGTTCCCACGACGACGATGATGCCGAGAGCGGCGACGATCCACGATCCGGTCACGTCTGCATTGAACCAGCGTGCCGCCCTCGACGGCGCTGCAACTCACGGTCCGTGCCTTCGGCGTGCCCGAGTGCGGCGTGGATCCAGCCGGTCAGTGCGCGGGGGTCATCATCCGGCCGATACCGGTGGTGCGGGTGACCACCGCGCGCCGCCACATCACCAGCATGATCGTCACACCGACGGCTGCGCTCGCCAGGAGCACGGGGACGAAGCCCAGGGCGACCGCGTGCGGTGCCTGCGCGGTCAGCCAGTCGGCCACGACCATGCCCAGGGCGCGCACCACCACGAAGCGGACCCAGAAGGTCGTGGCCGGGCGCAGCAGGTGGGTCGAGCGGAGCACAGCGACGAATCCGCCGGACCCGAGGAGGACCGCTGCGGCACCCAGCATGCCGAGGCGCGCCTCGAAGATCAGCCAGTGTGCCACGGCCGTCCCCATCGCGAACGCGAGTCCCGTTGCGCCCCAATAGAAGACTTCGTGCGCGCGATTGGTCACCGATCGCGGGTCGGTCGAGTGGTGTGTCACGGACCAGATGGCCAGCCACACCGCGAGAGCGGACCCGTAGCCGATCGTGAGGACCGTCATCGGAAGTCCGAGGTCGTTCGCCACGGACGCGGCGACAGTCGCGATGACCGACACGGCGGACAGCGCCAGCCAGTTCAGTGGGACCACGAGCCGCCGCGACCACAGCTGGAGGGCCAACGCGACGAGCGTCGCCCCGGCACCGATGGCGAAGGCGAACCCGTCGCCGCGCTGCAGGAGTACGTGGGCGGTGGTGGCGCCGAAGACGGACGCGGCGAATGCTGCCGCCCAGAATCCCGGGGTCGGCGCACTGATCCGCGGATCGCCGGCCGCGGGCGCGGCCGGAGTCGCGCCGTGGCGAGCGATCGAGTCGGCGGTGCGCATGGATGTCTCCTCCGGGACGGGCGATCGAGACCGTGGTGTCTCGTAGCGTCCAGAATCGGTGCCTTGGCGGTGCGCCCGCTGCATCCGTCCTCAGAGGTACCTGTGAGTGCCGCAGCACAGCTGCGGCGCCTCGGGGCCGTGGCGGCACCGTCACAGCTGTGGCTGCACGTCGATCCACTCCAGGTAGGCACTGCCGGCCACAGCGTCGCCGTGGAACTCACCGGTGTACGAGTAGGCGCCCACATATCCGCGTCCATGCCCGTAACGCAGTTCGCTGTCCACGGTGCCGTCCAGCGTGAGCAACGTGGTTCCGCGGTCGCGAACCGTCCAGCGGATGCGGGCCGGCACCCGCATCGACCTTCCCTGATCGTCGACGAGTGGCTCGCCGTACTCGAGGACGTCCATCGTGACATCGTCGTATACGTCCGTGGTACCGCCCAGAACTCGCACATGTGCCAGCCGACAGGCGACCCGCCCGCGTGCGCGAACATCCGTGAGCAGCACCTGTGTTCGCTCGTCGAGGTTCACGATCTGGTACGTGAAGAAGTCGACGGGAAGCTTGAGCGGCTCGGGGAGTGGTCGCGAGGACAGCGCCTGGTGACTGCGGATGCGGGCGTACTCGAAGGTTCCGAGTCCCGAGACCGCAGTGCCGTCGACCGTGCCGGTATAGGGCGCCAACAGGCTCAGGTGGTCGTAGATCGGGGTCCTGACGAAGTATGAGACCTGGTCGCTGACCGTCAGTTCCAGGTCGACGGTGAAAGCGGGATAGCGACCGCGGACCACGACGCGGGGAAGGTCGACGTCGATCTCGACATCGTCGGCCCAACGCAACTGCGAACCGTCGGCGGCGAACTCACACTCGGTCGAGGAGTCGTACGAGCGGTAGTGGTGGTGTCCGGCGGCGGCGGTCGACGAGAGCACCGTCGTGGTGTTCCTGGCATCGGCCGCGGACAGGTGATCGTTGTCGAACAGCTCGGCACCCGCTGCACCGATCAAGGTCATCGTGTTCACATAGCGAAGGGGAGCAGGCAGGTCGGGTACGAAGACGCCGTAGTGAGTGACGCCCCACAGCCTCGACGCGGAGTGCGGTCGCAGGATCTCCGGCGCGTCGAAGGGAGTGCGCGAGTGAGTGATCCGCGAGTCGAGCAGCGGCAGGAATCCGTCGACCACGGCGTACGAGAGTGCTCGGGAGATGGGATGGTCCATACCGACAGCTTGCTACAGCGCGCCCCGAGGGACTGGAGTAAGGATGCGCAATGCGTGCTGGGTGACCGCGATGAGTGCCTGTTTCGAGGCTTCGCGACTGCGTGCGTCGATCGCGATGATCGGGACGTCGTCCGCCACGGCCAGCGCCTGCCGAACATCGTCCAACGGATACCGCGGTGCGCCCTCGAACTCGTTGACGGCGATCACGAAGGGCAGGTGCTTCGCCTCGAAATAGTCCACTGCGGCAAAGCTGTCCTCGAGCCTGCGGGTGTCGATCAGAATCACTGCGCCGATCGCGCCACGAATCAGGTCGTCCCACATGAACCAGAAACGATTCTGGCCGGGCGTGCCGAACAGATAGAGAACGAGGTCGTGGGCCACATTGATTCTGCCGAAGTCCATCGCCACGGTCGTCGTCCGCTTTCCGGGCAACCCCGTCATATCGTCGACGTCGACGCTCTCGCTGGTCACCAACGCCTCGGTACGCAGCGGAATCACGTCGGACACCGCGCCGACGAGCGTCGTCTTGCCGACACCGAAACCTCCGGCGATGACGATCTTCACGGACGTGGGAGCGGAACCGCTAGATTCCCAGTAACCCACTGAGGGTCCTTTCGATCAGTCCCCGACGTTCGTCGTCGCTGGAATCCTCCCGAAGGGTAGCCATGATGCGCACGTATCCGCTCTCGACCAGGTCCGCGACCAGTATCCGCGCCACGCCGATCGGCACCCCCACCTGCGCGGCGACCTCAGCGATCGAGGGCGAGGTCGTGGTCAGGGCGACGATCGCGGTCTCGACGTCGGTCAATTCGTGGTCCGGGTCGCCGCCCGGGAGTCGTTCGATGCGCGCCTCCCAGGCCAACTCGACCTTCGGCCTGGTTCGGCCCGACGTCAACGAATACGGGCGAACCAGGTTCGGTTCGGCTCGCCGGGGGTCGTTCATGGTGTGACCTACCGTGCGTTCGACGCCCGGGGCGTTGCCGCGACCGCGGCGCCGACCCGATCGACGAGGAGGGCCATCTCGAAACCGACTTGACCGATGTCGCAGGACATGTTGGTCAGGACCGCGAGGTACGACCCGTGCCCGACTGCCATCAGCAGCAGGTATCCGCGCTCCATCTCGACGACCGACTGTGCGACCTCGCCGCCGTCGAACAGCGTCGAGACGCCGACTGACAAGCTCGCCAGCCCTGACGTGACGGCCGCGAGCTGCTCGGCTCGTTCGAGCGGTAGGTGCCGGCTGGCCGCCATCAGCAGACCGTCGGCCGACACCAGCACTGCGTGCGTGACGCCGGGGACCTCCTGCGCGAAGTTCGACACCAGCCAGTCCAGTCGGCGCGGGACTCCCACGCCCTCCTCGTCGTTCATTTCTCACCTCTGTCGTTGCCCGTCGTCATGGCGCGTCCTTCGCGGACGCCCATCTGATGGCGGCTCAGGCTTGCGCGAATCGCCTCCGGATCGCGCGGTCGTCCCGCGGCCGGCCCGGTTCCGTTGACCGTTCCGGGCACGAGCCGCTCCCCGGGCTGACGCTTCGGCAGCCCTATCGACGTCCGTTGGGGCGCGGGCGTATCCGTTGCGAGCCGGGCCGCAGCCCAGCCCTCGTCTGCGCGGGAGTCGAACGCCGGAGGCGGTCCCCAGGTCGAGCCGATCGGATCTGCGAGCCAGGCCGACACCATGGCGTCGAAGATCGGCGTATCGCCCTCCTCCGGGACGGCAGTGCCGACTCCCTGCGGCGGGACCTGCTCGGCGGGTTGGACCTCCTGCGCGGGCACGGCGACGTCGGGCTCCGGCGAAGGCTGGGCAAGTGGCGAACGCCGGGCGAGTGGCGAACGCTGGGCGAGTGGCGAAC